>JBHHXV010000019.1:0-17263 GCA_046757225.1 bacterium | reverse complement strand
ATTCATTTTCTGGGGTCTGGCAAATGTCAGCCAAGTTTATGAATAGACCGGGTTATGAAGAAATGGGCGTGATTAATTTTCCGGGATTAAAAGCAGCCGGGGTTATATACGGGTGGGGCATGGCGTTGAGAGCCCGGCTTTACCGGTGGGGTGTTTTAAGGGTCGTCAGGCTTCCCTGTCTGGTTGTCAGCGTAGGTAATCTGACTGTCGGCGGCACCGGTAAAACCCCGGCCGTCATCTACCTGGCGGAAAAATATTCAAAAGCAGGGAAAAGAGTGGTTATCCTTTCCCGGGGCTACGGAAGAGAAAGCAGGGAAAAGTTTCTGGTCGCCTCTGAAGGAAAGGGGGATTGTCCGCCGCCGGAAGCCTGCGGAGACGAACCGTGCTTAATGGCGCAAAAGCTCCCGGCGGTTCCCATAATAATAGGGGCCAGGCGAAGCGAGACCGGAAGGCTGGCCCTGGAAAAGTTCTCGCCTGACGTCATCATCCTGGATGACGCCTACCAGCACCTGGGAATAGCCAGGGACGAAAACATTCTGCTTATCGATTCCACCATCCCTCTGGGGTCGGTCTTACCGGCCGGACGTTTGCGGGAGCCGATCTCGGGAATAAGCCGGGCTACCCGGATATTTCTCACCAAAACAGACCAGTCCGACAGATTGGACGAGTTGATGAACCGCCTGGGAGCGTTGGCTCCCGGTATCCCGATAATTAAGACTGTTCATAAAGTAACCGGAATAACTCAGCTCGCCGAGGGGAAGACTTACCAGGCCAACCCTTTTAAAGAAGAGCCCTGGTTCGCTTTCGCCGCGGTCGGGTCTTTTTCCGGTTTTTTAAAAAGTCTTGAGTCCTTTGGATTGATCATCGCCGGCTCAAAAAGCTACCAGGATCATCACCGCTACAGCTCGAAGGATTTCAGCCACCTGAGAAAGCTGGCCGGCCCAAGCGCCAGAATCATCACCACGGAAAAGGACGCGGTCAAGATACCGGAATCCCATCCGATCCGTGATTCCCTTTATACCCTGAACATCGAATTTCAGCCTCTTGACCCGGTCTCTTCATAAACTTATGGACGTTGGCCTAATTCATTTTCTGGGGTCTGGCAAATGTCAGCCAAGTTTATAAATAGACCGGGTTAAGCCAACGTCCATACAAAATTTACCAGGAGGCTCCTCTGGATTGCAAGAACTTTACCATTTCAGCGTGGCCTCCGGCCAGGGCGAACTGAATAGTAGGTTTTCCGTTTTCATCACGGGCGTTTATCCGGGCGCCGCTTTTCAACAATAATCTGGCCATGGGAATATCCCCTTTTATGGCGGCTTCATGTAAGGAGGTTACCCCGTTTTTGTTTCTGGCGTTTACCTCGATGCCCCGCTCTATCAGAAGTCTGGCTATTTCCAGGTTTCCGGTTCTGGCCGCCCAGTGGAGGGGAGTGATTCCGAACCTGTATCTGGCTTCGATGTATTCCGGCCTCTTCTCCAACATCTCTTTCACTTTTTCGATATTCCGGTCTTTTACCGCCTTGATAAGCTCCTGCTGCTCAGGCACGATCCCCTGGAAAACATCCCCTTTCGGTTCCAGGACCATCCGGCCTTCCTGGGCAAGCGCCTCTTCGACCGGCAGGGTTCCTGTTCCCGCCAGCAGGACGCATGACAATATAAGCTCAAATATTTTATGCTTAGCAATCATTTGCTTAAGAGGTTTCTTAAAGCCTGGCCGATGTCCGGCGATCCCATCAGGTGCTCACCCACCAGCACCGCTTTTACCCCGCGGGAGTATAACAGCCGGCAGGTTTCCGGCGAGTCGATCCCGCTTTCGCTCACCACCATCCGGTCAGCCGGGATTCTTTCCAGCAGATCCAGAGTGGTCTTGATATCCGTTTTAAAAGAGGTCAGATCCCGGTTGTTGATTCCGATCAAGGGGTAACCCAGTTGCAGGGCCAGATCCAGTTCCCGGGCGTTATGTATTTCCAGAAGCACGTCCAGGGAAATTTCCCGGGCCAGATCGAGGTATTGCCGGAGCCGCCCGGCCTCTAAAGCCGCCACAATCAAGAGAACCGCGTCCGCTCCCAGAGTCCTGGCCTCATATATCTGGTATTCGTCCACAACGAAATCCTTCATCAACAAAGGAAGAGAAACGACCGCTCTTATTCGGGAAAGATATTGCCCCCGGCCTTGAAAGAAACGCCGGTCAGTAAGAACGGAAAGAGCGCAGGCTCCCGAACGCTCATAAGCGAGGGCGATCGATTCGGGGTGGAAATCCGAGCGGATAACCCCTTTGGAAGGAGAGGCTTTTTTTACTTCAGCGATGACATTAATCCTGGAACCGCCCCCGGTGACAGCTTTCAGAAACCCCCTGGGGTTCCGCTCCGACTCCGCCAACCGCTTGATTTCGCCTAAAGGCAGGATTTTTTTCCGGCCGGAGACCTCTTCCTTTTTATGAGCCAGGATTTTATCCAGAATGGTCATTTTTTGAAGTTATAGCAGTTTTTGGATAATACCGTCCAATAACTTGGATAAGTCCGGAACTTTATCCAGCGCCGCCTTTACGGAAAGCCCTTTATAATCAGCTTCCGCCAGTTCAGGAAAGCAGGGAACCGCCCCCAGAAGCTCACCTTCAGGCAGTTGTATTTCCCGCTGAATGCCCGAAACCCTGTTTATCAGATAATAAGCCCTCTTTATTCCTATTTGAGCGGCCATCCTGACGATTCTTTCCGCTACGGAGATCGATCTTTGCCCGGGTTCCAGGAGAATGATAATCCCGTCCACCCCCTGGATAGTCCGGCGTCCCAGATGCTCAATACCCGCTTCCATATCCACCAGCACCACCTCGTCGGATTTGAGCACCAGGTGAGAGAGAACGGCCCGCAGCAAGGTATTGGCTCCGCAGGCGCACCCTCCGCCGCCGGTCAGGATGGTGCCCATTACCATCAGCCTTATCCGGTCATGGATAATCCCGATTCTGTCCGCCAGATCGTCAACCCTGGGGTTCAGGTTGAATACGCCGGGAATTCCGGTTCCGGTCCTTTCCTCGATCAGTTCCTTCTGTTCGGAAAGGGGAACGATCCGGCCGATCTCTTTCGGGTCGAGACCCAGCGCCTGCCCCAGGTTCATGCTGGGATCGGCGTCTATGACGGTCACCCGCCGGTCTTTTTCGGCCCAGGCGTGAGCCAATAAGGCGGTAAAGGTAGTCTTGCCCACCCCTCCTTTGCCGGTAATTGCCAGTTTCATTATGGTAATATCAGGGAGTGTTGACGGCAGCCGGCCCAGTTTTCACTGAGGAGCTTTCATCTGCTTCATTGGCAAGCTCCGTAATCTCCGGTTGGGGATTTTCCAAATATTTTTTAGAGGCAGCCATAATTTCAGCGGCCGTAGCTTCGTTAATTTCCTCTATATCGCAAAGCTCTTCGATAGAGGCTGACGCTATATCCTCAGCCTGCAGGTAGCCGTTCTCCACCAGAATAGTGGCCAAAGAGTCATCAGTGCCGGTAACAATGGCCTTTATCTTCTCGATACAGCTTTGTTTGCTGAGTTCCACCGCTTCCTGCTGCAAATTGGAATTGCTCTTAATGTCGATTTTATAGCCGGTGAGCTTGGAAGCCAGCCTGGCGTTCTGGCCCTTTTTGCCGATTGCCAGAGAAAACTGGTCATCATTAACCAAAACCTCCACGGTCTCCTCGTTTTCCACGGTAATCTTTCTAATCTGAGCCGGACTCAAGGCGTTGGTAACATAGGTCTTGATATCAGAGGACCATTTGATGATATCGATCTTTTCACCATCCAGCTCCCGTACCACCGCCTGAACCCGTGACCCCCGCATACCAACGCAGGTGCCGACCGGATCGACATTCGGATCATTGGAAAAAACCGCTATCTTGGTTCTTTTTCCCGGTTCTCTCACCGTATTCTTGATTTCAATGATCTTTTCGGAGATTTCCGGAACCTCCATTTCAAACAACTTGGCCACAAAACCGGGATGAGTCCGGGAAAGCACCAGTCTTAACTCATTGTTGGGTTTCCTTTGGGAAACTTCGTACAGATAAGCCCTGACCCGGTCTCCCCGGTTATAATTTTCCCGGGGGATCTGTTCGTTGTAAGGAAGAATCGCTTCCGCCCTTCCTAAATCCACAAACAGGGTTTGCCGATCGATCCGGCTGATGATTCCGTTTATCAGGCTTCGTTCACGGAGTTTGAATTCATGATAGAGATTTTCCCACTCCGCTTCCCTGACCTTTTGGGTAATCACCTGTTTTGCCGCATGGGCGGCTATCCTGCCGAAATCATTTATTATCACCGGAATTTCGACCTCCTGGCCCACTTCCGCCAGGGAAGAATATTTCCGGGCCGCCTTAAGCTTGATTTCCCTATCATCGTCCTCAATCTTAGCAACCACCGTCTTTTTCAGAAACAAAGAGAGTTCCCCGGACTTACGGTCCAATCTTGCGCCCATTTCGCAATTATTGTCGCTTTCTCCCCGGGATATGGAAACTATGGCCGATTCAATGGCGGAGATCAGCACTTCCTTGTCGATTCTCTTCTCTTTGCAAAGCTGATCAACAGCTCTTATAATTTCCACGTTCATGTTCAACTCCATACTTCATCTTTTTAAACCGGGAGAGGAAACCTCCAGGGTATATTCTTTTTTTATTAAGTCCTCGATATCCAATAAAGCGGACAAAGAGCGGCTGATCCGGGCGCAGTCTTCTATTTGAATTCCCCCCTGTTTGTCCACGAATACCCGTAGAACCCAAGCCGCCCCTTTTTTCTTGTATTCCACTTTCACCAATTCAGCCTCTTCGGCTTCAATTACCGGGGTAAAAAGCTTGATCAAACGGTCTATCATATTTGAATATTCCTTGGTCGATACAAAAAAAAGTGGGCTTGAAACCCACTTTTAAAAACGTCAGACTTTGATTTTAAATATGTTAGCATGAATTTAACGCCTTTGCAATAACGAGTTGTTAATTCGGAAAGAAACGGGTATTATTTATTCTGGCCGGAGGAATGGCCGAGTGGTCGAAGGCGGCGGTCTTGAAAACCGTTGAGCGAAAGCTCCGTAGGTTCGAATCCTACTTCCTCCGCCATAATTCAGCCTTCCCTTTTACTTCCTTGATTTAAGGAGAGTTCCTACGGATAAAGATACAGATCATACTGCAAAATTGGTACGTTCCACGGCTGTAGTAAGCTCCGCTACCATGTTGAGCCGGGTGTTCGGTTTTGTCCGTGACATGGTGATCGCTTACCTGTTCGGAGCCGGTATGGGGGCGGACGCCTTTTTTGTGGCCTTCAGGGTCCCCAACCTGCTGCGCCGCCTGTTCGGAGAAGGAGCGCTCTCTGCCGCTTTTATTCCCGTCTTCTCTGAAACCCTTACCGATCGTGGAGAAGAGGACGCCTTCCGGCTTTCCAGCGCCACCTTCAATGTTACCGCGCTGGTTTTGATCTTCTTATGCCTGCTGGCGGAGGTTTATACCCCTTTTATCGTAAGGTGTATCGCCCCCGGTTTTACGGATACGGCCGCCAAATACAGTTTGACGGTTTCCCTGACCAGAATAACCATTCCCTATTTGCTGTTTATCTCAATGGTGGCCGTCAGCATGGGGGTTCTCAATTCCTTGGGCCATTTCGCCGCTCCGGCCCTGGCTCCGGTTTTATTGAACATCTCTTTGATCACCTCAGCTTTGACCCTGTACCATGTTTTCGACCACCCGGCCACCGCTCTGGCGGTCGGAGTGCTGGCCGGCGGTATAAGCCAGTTTCTCTTTCAGCTCCCTTTCCTGATAAAAAAAGGGGTTCGTTATTTTTTTACTTTCTCTCACCCGGCATTGAAACAAATTACCACCTTGATGATTCCCGGTATTTTAGGATTGGCGGTGGCGGAGATAAACATTCTGGTGGATACCTTGTTGGCCTCCCTGCTGCCGCAAGGTTCGGTATCTTATCTGTACTACGGGAACCGGGTGGTGCAGCTGCCTTTGGGAGTGTTCGCCACCGCCCTGGGAACCGTGATTCTGCCGATGCTGTCCAAACAGGCGGCAGCGGAAGAGGAGGAAAAATTGAAAGAGACCTTTTCTCTGGCCTTAAGGCTGGTCTTCTTTATCTCCATTCCAGCCATGGCCGCCTTATTAGTGCTCAGCCGCCCGGTCGTCACCCTGCTGTTTCAACACGGCCGCTTCGACTCTTTCATCGCCATTCAGACCGCCACCGCTTTATCTTTTTACGCGGTGGGACTGTTCGCTTATTCGGGAGTTAAGGTTATGGTCCCTGTCTTTTACGCCTTCAAGGATACCAAAACCCCGGTGAAAATCGCCGTTTTCTGCCTGATCTTGAATATCGGGCTCAATCTGCTGCTGATGGGTCCGTTGAAACATGGGGGGCTGGCTCTGGCGACAGCTCTTTCCAGTATCGTCAATCTGGCCCTGCTGGGAATCGTCCTGAACCGGAGACTGACAGGTATTGCATGGAACGATATTATGAAGTCATTAGGCCGAGTTCTGGCGGGCGCCGGTTTGCTGGCGGGAATGTGCCGGTTTCTGTTGATTTATTTCCGTTTCTATTCCCAGAGCAAAACAGGGCAGGCTTTGACCATGTTGGCGATAGTCGGCTCAGGAATAACCGTATACTGGGTAATTACCTCTTGGATGGGAAGCGAGGAAACCCGCTATCTGAAAAGATCTTTTAAGACCCGAGGGTGTCTTGAAGAATGAGAACTTTCGTTAACCCGAATAATTCGGGCGTAGTTATAAAAATATTACCTTATCTCGTCAGGCATGCACAGCTCGTTTCCATTTACCGCCATCCGGCCACAGGCCCCGCAGACATATTTCATCTCATTTGCCTTGGGCTCGCAGACGTGCCTTACATTATCCACTTCAAGCCCGCAGTATGAACAGACAAACTTGGAAGAAGCCGGGGAGCATAAATGCTGCTTGGTCGTAGAGGTCATTCCACAGTTGACGCACCGGTAAACCCCTTCCTCCCGACTTTCCTCTCTGAGGCTGGCCGCCCAACGGCCGTGTTTGTTGCAGCAGGCAACCGCTTTTATCTCACCGACGGTCTTATCGTTCCAGACCTTTTCCACAATCGGCAAAAGACCGGTTCCCGGTAAAAAGGCGGTTCTGCTCTGGTATTGGTCGTCGACGTACAAATCGATAAACATGATCCAATGTTCCGCCTCCATCGGATGAAGAATATCTCCCACTGTAACGTTGATAACAGTATCGTTTCTGGTGATTACCGGTTGATGCTTTTTCTCGGCTCCGGTAAGGTTACCGGCGTCAGCAGGGGTTTTAATCGCCTCCCTGTCCTCGTTAAAAGCCGAGGCCGGAGCATGGCATACCGGACAAACATCAGGAGCGCCGGTTCCGAAATGAACATGACCGCACATTTTGCAAACAAACATTATTTTACTCCTCAATATTTAAGAGTTTGAAAACAGGAGATAAACACGAATTTTCAAGGGACCTTTTATTATAATCGAATAATATGTTTTTAACAAGTTCAAGAAAACTAACCTGGACTATTCATAAAGTTGAGCTACTTTTGCCAGACCTCTATCGGAAAAAGCTTCATGCCAACGTCCCGACAAAATTCGTTAGCAAAACAAGTTGAAGGGAGAGTGAGAAAAAGTAGCTATTTTCAACAACATATCGTCTGCTTTGCTATGATTCCCGAATTATTCGGGCTAACTTTGCCGGTTTGGTTGAACAAAGCAAAACCCAACCTACCAGAACACCAGATCATTTTCCATCATCTGTCGTATTTTTTCCGTATGACAGATCGGGCAAATGGAGGGATTGTCGGTTCGCAAGCGGAAATCCGCGCTGGAACCGACCTTGGTCTTTTTCAGGGTGGTGGCTCCCCATTGATGAGGATTGTGACAGGTGGAACAGATGATCTTACGGTTTTTATCCAGAGGGAAAAAAGCGGAATGCGCCCCTATCTTGTAATTCTGCATCTGGGTGGCGTATTTACGGGATAAGAACTTGCCGAAGTGAGTGATATTGCCCGGATGCAGTTTTTCCGAGTAAGGATGGCAGCCGATACAGATTTTCCCTAATGAATGTTTCAGGTAATAATATTTTGGCTTATCGGCCTTGGCGCTCGGTATTTTATAATGGCAGTATAAACAAACTTCGTAATTCAGTTCCCCGGTTATACTTTGCTGATTTATATGAGGGTTGAACTGGAGAAATTCGGCGATTGCATGGCATTTATAACAGATATTGAAACTCCTTCCCTTGATGGAATCCACCCGGCTTCTGTCCACATTCCTCTTGCTGGACGACTCCTTTTCATTGAACTGATAATCTTTGGTCTTGTCATCCGAAGTTATATTAACGATGAAATTCATGTCGGGCACCATGGAGAAATCCACTGTTTTGTCGGTCAGATGCTTTTGGAAATCATAGGTTATTTCAAACTTTTTGAGAAAGAAAGGGTCAGCCTTTTGTTCCGCTGGGTTTCTGCTGGCTTGTATTTTGGGATCATGACAGGTTTTACAGGAGATTTCATTTGTTTTTGCCTTATGTTCTTTGTCCTCTGTAATTTTCAAGGACACCGGATGTTTGTCGCGAAAACCGTGTTCCCGGCCATGGCATTGGGTGCAGGGAGCTTCGATCGGTCGGCCCTTCCAGTGAGGGGAAGATGATTTATTTGAGACCGTAACTTCCCCGGAAAGATCCTCTTTTTCCTGCCCGGTCAATCTTTGGACCACATTTTTTACTTTCTTGATTATTTTTTGGGCGGTCTTTTTAATTTTATGGCCCATTTTAACGATTGACGGCTTCCTGAGCTTTTTCCCCTCTTCTTTTGCTGTCTTTTTTTCCCTTCCTTTTGAGGCGCTGTCCTTTACCATCTTGGTGAGTTTTTCCGCTATTTTTTCAGTTTTAACGACTTTTTTATCGATCCTTTTCCGATAGTCATGTTTTGTTCGTTCCAGCTCATGAAAGTAAGCGTACTTAGGCAGGCTGGAAACTCCATGGCAATCGGCGCAGAAATTACGGGCGATATCCTTCCTTAAGTAATTGTTGCTGTAATCGGACTGTTTGTCTGACGGGGAATCGCTGCCCCAGACATGAACATCATGACAGGTGGGGCAGGAAATACTTCCCCGCAGGCTCTTGCCGCCTTTCGGGCTGTAAAGGGGGTAACGGGCCGGAACCCCTTTGATGATGGCGGTAGAGGTAATTTTGATAATCTTTTCTCTGTCCTTGAATTCGTAAACCGGATAAGGGAACTTGGGATAAATCAATTTTACTGTCTTTTGAATAAAATCGAGGTCCGGTTTATGAAAGCCTTTCCTGGGAACGGAATTAGCCGCTGAGCCTTTGGGTGAGTGGCACCCGGAGCAGAGCCGGGCATCGGCCTCCCTTATCCTGGCCAGTTCATTGCTCCAGCCGGGCAGCAGTTTGGGTCCCGGCTTTAAATTCCATAGATATTTCTTGAATTTGGCTTTATGCATCTTGTGGCAGCCGGAGCAGACAAGGGTACCCTTGGAGGTGAGATCATGTGAGGTATGGACAATCTTCACCTCATCCGGGTGGCAGTTCTGGCACAGGTCGGGGGAACCGATCTTTTCCGTTCGCAGGAAATCGTAATTCCGGCCGGCCTTGCGGTAAGCGAGAATGGCCTGAGACACCAGGTCGCCACTTGGTTGGGAAAGCTGGCGATGAATATCGTGACAGGTGTAGCAGGTGATCCTTCCTTTTTTATCGTTGCGCTTGCCGTTCTTGAAATACAGCGGCAATTTGTTGGGCAGATAAGATTTGATTTTAAACCCGATAGGGTGGGAATTCTTTCCCACCACCAGGTTGGCGGCTAATTTTCCCTTCCGGTGGCAGCTGCCGCAGTATTGAGAAATACGATCGTCTTTTGATTTGTCCGGGTCGCTGGTCCAGAAATGATTATCGGATTCTACGTTGTGGGTCAGGTGGCAACCGCCGCACACCCCGCTCTCCGAAGGTAATTGACCTTTGATGTTCCGGTGCTTGGGCGAGGAGATCGTCAGATCGTGCTTGGAACCTATTATCCGCAGCTGGTCCGGGTGACAAAGCCGGCAAAGCTCCGGCTGGGGGGAATTGTTTTTTCTTAGAAAGCTGTTGCTGTGATTTCCTTCTGTTTTCTGCCCGCTGCCGTATTTGTCCTGATCGGCTTGCCATTTGTGCACTTGATGACAGCTGCTGCAGTAAATTTTTCCGATGGCAGGCGGTTTATCCCCTTTTTTCAGGTAACGGTTCGCCACTCTGTATTCATCGTCATAGACCGGTAAGGGCAGGCTGGCGAAATCAATATCATGGCTTGTCTTGACCATATCCGCTCCTTCCGGATGAGAATAGCCGTGAAGAGCTTTGTCTGCGGCGTTTTTTCCTGAACTGTGGCAACTGCGGCAAAGCTGAGAAATCCGGTTGGCGCCGTTTCCGATAGAGCGGTTCCAGAGGCGGAAAGCGGTTTCCGCGTTATGAACCGCGTGGCAGGTCTGGCAGATAGGGATTTCTTTGGGCAACTTCCCTTTGGCGTTTCTGGCCAGGGAGGCGGAGATATTCAGATCATGGTCCGTGTCGTAGATCCAGCGTTCCTCTTTATGGCAGCGGAAACAGAGCGAATCTTTCCGGCTTTCGTAAACCGCCCGCAGAAAATTACCGGATTGACTGTCCCCGGATTGTTTCGGTTTTTCTTGGTGGGGGTCGTGGCAGGTGGCGCAGGTAACCTGCCCCCCCTCGCTGATTATTTTCCCCTTTTCGGAAAACAGGGGGAGCTGCTTCTCTTCCAGGTTCGGCAGGTTTGGTACGCCCACCGGATGAGAGAATTTTCCTGTCAGTTTCTGTTCGGCTATTTTCCCCTTCTGATGACAGCTGAAGCATTGATCGGAAGTAATGTTGCCCTGACCGGTCAGTGATTTTGCCCATATCTGGCTGCCACTTGCGTTATGTATCTGGTGACAGGCTCCGCAGACCCCGCTTTTTCGGGAGGTCGATCCTTTCAGGTTGGTCTCTCCGGGAGCGGAAAGGCGCAGGTCGTGTTTCGTTCCCACAATATTGCCGGTCTGCCCGGGGTGACAGCGGCCGCAGAGGGAGCTCGGGGAATCGCCTACCGCCGCCCGCAGGAAACTGCTGCTTTTCGTTCCTTCACCCGGCCGCTTCTTTAATGGTTTCTTTTGATTAGGGAACCACTGGTGGAGATCATGGCAGGTATTGCAATACATTTTACCTGATTTACTCCGGCGGTATTGAGTGTCAAACAAGGGAAGTTCCGGATCTCCGGCCAGTTTTAAAGACTCAAGCCCCACCTTTACCGGGTGAGAATAATCACCTACCAGATGTTTCTGAGCGATCATTTTCTCTTTATGGCAGCTGAGGCATATGCGGGAGATCGTGTCTCCGGTCTCTTCCCGGGAACGCTCCCAGATATCCAGAACCAGATCTATCTCCTCATACAGACCGATCTGCTCCAGTAAATCGCTTAATTGATATCCATCCTCTATCTCCTCTTTAAAGTAAACATGATCAGGATTGTCATACACGGTCTTGATTATGTTTCCCTCAAGCAACCGGGATACCAGGTCATTGTCGCCGAAATCGACTTTGGCTATCGCTCCTTTGTCATCGGGAAATTCCCGGTTCCAGAGCTTTACCGTACCTGAGCCGTGAGAAGAGTGACACTGGCGGCAAAGACCTCTTCCTTTTTCCAGGTTTTTGACCAGAGGGGGTGCTCCGGCTCCGCTTTTCAGGCTTACCGCCGGGTCATGGGGGGTTCGGATAATTGTCAGTTCGCTTTGATGGCACTGGCGGCAAAGCCCGGACCGTTCGTTGGCGATTCTTAGGAAGTAGTTCCGGTTTGAGGGTTTGGCTTCTTTTTTTCTGGGAGTGGCCTGGTGCGGGTCATGGCAGGTGGCGCAGGTGACCAGTCCGTCGGCTTTCCGATCGCCTTCCTTAGAGAATAACGGGAGGGAACCGGCTTTTTTACTCAGGTAAGGCGTTCCGGTCGGATGAGAAAACCTGATCGATATTTTCTGCTCAGCCGGCCCTTTTTCAATATGGCACTGGGCACAGAGCCGGGAGACCCGGTCTTTAAAGGCGGATGTCCCCTCATTTATACCGGCGCTGTTGTCCCGGTGAGTCAGGTGACAGGCGTTGCAGACTCCGGTTTCCTTTTTCCGGTCAGTGGAAGCGGGAGCCTTGAAATCATGACCGGTTCCGGTAATATATTTCAATTTATCGGTATGACATTCCGCGCACAGCTCGGAATTACGGTTTGAGATCAACAATAAGGATTGCTTGACCGGCGAATCATGGAGGCGGTGGCAGGTGAAACAGGTCATTTGACCCTGTTCGCCCTGGGCGGCTCCCAGGGAAATCAGCCGCTCGGTTATCAAGGCTTTCCGGGGAACGACGTTCACCGGATGGATATGTTTGTTTCTGGCCTGCTTCAGGCTGAAGGCGTTCGCTCGGGCATGACATTGAGAGCAGAACTGGCCCTGTTTGTTTTTCATGACCAGCAGCTTTTTCCCCTGGCTGTTGTGCATGGTATGGCAGGTTTCACAGATGACCAGCCTGGTGGAGGTCCCGAATTTCCCTCCCGCCTCGATCAGCTTACGGGAAGGCCGCTTCACCAGTATCTCCTGGGGGTGATCGAAAAGGGGCACCTCTTCGGATTCAGGGGCATCTTTCTGTTTTAACATGTTGGCGTGGCACAATTTGCACATGAACGAATCGGAATTATTGACATTGAGACCCAGTTTGCCGGTATAAGTCCAGGGGTTCTTGACTTCGTCAGTGGACTTGATAACCAGAGAGTGGCAGGTTCCGCAGTAGATTCTGCCCTTATCATCCAGGGGAAAGTTGAAATTAGAGGGAATGACGATTTTGTCCGAAGGCTTCACATATACCGGATGAGCGTGATCCATCCACAGGGTGCAGTCCCCGCCTTTATCCAGTAAATCGCCGTAATGGCAGGCGTAGCAGATACTTTCCCTGGCTGATGCCGTTGTGGTGAAAGCAAGGCTGACCATCAGGAACAAACTGGCAAAAAGCTGGATCATAATCTGCTTCAATTAAAAGAATCTACCTGTCAACCGCTCCCATCCCTTTACCAGCACCACTTCCATATTGTCCAGGGAAATCGCTTTTCCCTCTTCGGGCAGCTGTTTCAAGACCTCCTGCCGGTCATAGATATAGGTTCTTTCCGGCGCCCGGTCTTTCTTGAGGATTTTGCGGATATCATCGGCCGTGAATTTCAGGTCATTGCCGGCAATGGCGAAATCCCGGTAAAGGTCAGGACAATGAATCACGTATATATCCTTGAAAGCCGCCAGCAGCGCCTTGCAGACCCTTACGGCGATGTAGGTACGGTTTATGTAACCGCTTAGATGAACCGATATCATTCCCCCGGTCTTCAATCTTCCGCCTACCGCCTGATAGAACTCCTTACTGTGTAAGACCGCCTCCTGGATGGAATAAGGGGAGGGGACATCCATGACTACCAGGTTGTATTTTTCCGGGGAACTCATCAGGAAATGCTTGCCGTCGTCCACCACCAGCTTCCAGTTTCTGTCCGCTCTCAGCTGGTTTAAGGGGCGGAAAATGTCCAGGCTGGCCTGAGCCATCATGGGGTCCAGTTCCACTACCGTTATCTTTCTGGACCGGGGAGCGGCGTATTTGACGGTGGAGAGCGACCCGCTTCCCATGATCAGCACCCTGGGGAAGGGGTACAGTCTGGCCGGAAGACCGGCTACATAATAGTTTATCCTGGTCAACCGGGAGCTGTTGAAGTTTTGCAGACCGTCCAGATAAAGCCGGTGTTCCTTCCCGCCGGTTTTAATGATATCGATCTTTTGATAGGGGGAATAGGACCGGAAAAGCGATTCCACCTGTTTGAAATTCCGCCTTCTCCGGAAAACATATTCTGTGCTGAATTTGTCCAGACCGGCGCCGAAAAGGGCGATTAGGAAGATTATCAGTCCGGAGCTGATTAACAGCTTGTAGTTTCTCAGCAGGAGAGAGATGGTGGCGGCCAGTACCAGATAATAGGTTGTCAGCAACGGCAGGGTGCCATGTCGCGCCACTAAAAAGATCAAGCCTATCCCTAACAAGGTTCCTATAACCCCTATTGAGTACATTCGCTGAAAGGCGTCGGAGGAATCGTCCTCAGTGATGAATTTAGGCAGAAACAGGCTGTAGAAAGCGGAAACAAGGAAAGAGACGGCAAACAGAAAAGCGAGCAAAGACCAGCCCCGCCCCCCCAACTCGTAAATCCTGGCAGCCGAGAACCGGATCGACCAGGGGAGGCTCAAGTGAAAGACTAAGGTCAGATAGGCATAAAACTTAAGGTTTTCTTCAGAGAAATAGTCGGAAATAAAATAGCCGACCGACCAGCCGGAAAAGTAAGCGGCGCTTACCAGTACGATTATCAGCTCTTCTCCGTACAGGATGGCGGTAAACTCCCTGATCATCACGAACTGGATGATAACCAGGTTTATTCCGCATAAAACCAGAATCAGGTATTGAGATGTTTTACTTCTATCCATTTGTTATATATTAGCATATTACGGCTTATTTTCCCAGGCGGTAAAGCCGGTACCGGCTTTTCCCGATGGTTTTTTCCTGGATTGGTTTGAGTTTTAATTTCCACCTGACCGTTCTCAGCGTTTTCGGGCTATTGGTTAACAGGTAGATGCGCTCTCCCTGGTCAGCGGCTTTTCTGATTTGGGCGGATGTCAGTTTCGGGGTATAAAAATAGCGGCTGAGATTGGACAAACGCATCTTTCCCCGAAGGTATTCCGGCGAGTGGTCGAGGTAGCGGATAACTATCGGGGTCTGCGGGTAATACAGTTGGAAATAACTGGCGGCGAAGCGGTTGTCCAACAAGACCAGGCTGTGATCTTTCGCGAGCTTATCTGTTTTGCTGACTATCTTGCGGAGGGGGGTGCTGTTCCACAGCCGTTTTTCCAGAGGGTGATAATGTTGAGGGGGGCTTGCTTTCAAGCTCAAGGCAGGGGAAAGCCGTTTGCCCTCAGCCCGGTAGTTGAGAAAATTTCCCAGCAGGATGATGCCCAGCAGAAAAGTCCAGGCGTAATTTTCCCCTGACGCCGTCTTGTTTCCTTTAAAGAATAAGGCCAGCAGCATGAATACGACAAACGAGGAGTTGAGCCAGCTTTCGGCGCTCCAGGGCTCCCAGGAGAAGTAGTAGCAGAACATGACCGCCAGGAAGACGGTTAAGCACCTAGTAAGAGCCTTGTTGTTCCTGTAAGATACGCTCAGGACCCGGGGCAGAAAAGCCAGTAAAACGCCGCATTCCATGGCCGGAAAGCCGAAATCTCTGATACCCAGCGGCCGGGGACCGAATAATAATGAGCGGAAACCAGTATAAAAACTGGTCAATTGCTTAAAAAACCGGTAATCCGTTTTAAAAAACTGGCTCTGGTATTCAGTAAAAAAAGCGGTTATGCCGTCGAAGCTGCGGACCCCATTAACATAAAAAAGAATAAAAGAATAAAAAATCAGGGTGATTATACCGGCAGTCAGTAACACCTCAAGCGCCTGGTAAACAGTTTGCTTCAGGTTTGCCTTTTTGTCCGGCAGGAGAGAAAACAGATAGAAAGGAATCAGGAGAACATTGCCGATGTGGGTGGCCAGGGCAAGGGCCAGCAGGATTCCCAGCAGATGATGCCGCTGTTTCTGAAACCATTTGTTTTTCATGAAACCGGGTGGTTCCAGTTCCCCCTTACAGATCAGAAAAAGAATTAAAAACAGGTTTACCCAGAAAAGAGCGACTTCTTTTTCTTCTCCAAACCCGACTGACCAGAGATTCCCGTAGCAGAAAGCGAAGCTCAGGCTGGCTAAAAAAGCGGGAAACAACCGCTTTATGAGCCTGGACAGAACCCAGAACAAAAGTAAAGCGTTCAGCGCTCCGAAAACCGCCTCTCTGAACACGCCGATGAAATACGGGTCTTTAAAAGGGGTTACCAGGGCAAACAGCTTGGTGATTGGAATGACCAGCGGGTGGGCGAAGAAAAAGATAAGGGAACCGGGGATTTCCTTCCAGGCGCGCAGGGCCGAGGCGGTCATCAGCCCGTCCCAGCGGCGGTAACCCGGCAGGGGAAACCACAGATAGACCGCCAGAACGATAACCAAAAGAAGAATACCGGCTGCCAGTTTTTTGGCTGATTCCATTTTTCCTCTAGCCCGGTCTATTCAGGAATAAGAAATAAACCGCTATCAGCAGAAATGAATCCCAGCCGATTCTCCACACCTTCCGGGAAGATTTATAGGAGGCTCCCAGGATGATTATTCCATACATAAATAAAGCCTCGACCAGGTAGGTGGCATGGGAGGCTGAGCGGGACGCGGTTATCAAAGGCGAACCGGGCTGGAAAAAGCTGGCCGGAAAAATGATCGCCAGGTTGGCCAGGTTGCTTCCCAGGATGTTTCCCAGGGCCATGTTCACTTCTCCCAATTTGAGGGAACTGATGGAGATAACGATTTCCGGCATGGAAGTGGCCACCGCCAGGAAGAGAAAGCCGACAAAAGAACCGGGCAGGCCGGTCTGGACAACGATTCCCTTGCCGGCGTCAGCAAGTAACAAACTGGATGCCACCAGGATTGTAGAATGTTTCAAGAGCGGCCAGTATTGGCTTTCCAGGGAGAGGTCCGGATATTTTTCTTCCCCGGAAGGGGAGGGGGTTTGCCGGCCAAAGGAAAAATGGAGTCTTACAAAAACCAGGTAACAGATGAACAGGCTGATCTCGGAGAAACTGAAGTTTAAAACCGCTTTTCTGGAAGAAAGCCCCAGGAGCGCTACGGCCGACAAAAAAATTCCCGCTCCGATGGTTAAGAGGTGCTCCTGGTTTAATTCGCTTATCAGCGGTTTTTCCGACCGGTAAATATAATCCAGAACGGCGATAATCGCCAGATTAAAGACGTTGCTGCCGAATATGTCTCCCAGAGCCATATCGGGGGCTTTGGAAAAACCTACGGCGGATATGGCGGTAAAAGCTTCCGGCAGAGAGGTTATGCCTGCCAGCAGGACCAGGCCGATCCACCCTTTGCCGATTCCCTTCTTTTCAGCGAAAACATCGGCATGGTAGGATAATTTTTTTCCGGAAATGAAAATAAAAAAGGCGGCTGATATGAATTTGAGCCAAACAACCACCATAAAACGGCCTTTCCCTATTTCCCCATCCAGAAATGAGTAATTATCGGAAAAATAGATCTACCCCGGTCTATTCATAAACTTGGCTGACATTTGCCAGACCCCAGAAAATGAATTAG
>JBHHXV010000018.1:0-17947 GCA_046757225.1 bacterium | reverse complement strand
CTCGGGAGAGAGCCCGTAGAGATCCTTATCCAGGGGATCGCCAGGATCAAGCTTGTTCTCGATACCGTCCAGTCCGGCCATCAGCATGGCCGAAAAAGCCAGGTAACCGTTGCAGGAGGGATCGGGGAACCGGACTTCAACCCGTTTGGCCTTAGGGCTGGGAGAGTACATGGGAACCCGGATAGCCGCCGACCGGTTCCGGCTGGAGTAAGCCAGATTCACCGGAGCCTCGAACCCGGGAACCAACCTCTTATACGAGTTGGTGGTCGGGTTGGTAAAGGCGCAGAGGGCGCCCGCGTGTTTCAGAAGACCGCCTATATAATGCAGGGCGATCTCGCTCAAACCGCCGTAGAGGTTTCCGGCGAACAGCGGCTGGCCGTCCTTCCATATGCTCTGGTGGGTGTGCATGCCCGAGCCGTTGTCATTGAACAGCGGCTTGGGCATGAAGGTAACGGTTTTGCCGTAGCGGTAAGCCACGTTCTTGACCACATACTTGAACCATTTCAAGTGGTCGCACATCAGTACCATGGGGGAAAACCGCATGTCGATCTCGCCCTGGCCCCCGGTAGCCACCTCGTGGTGCTGGCACTCCATCTCGATTCCCAGGTCGATCATGGTCTGCATCATCTCGCTGCGGAGATCCTGGAACTTGTCCAGGGGCGGAACCGGAAAATAACCCTCTTTGTAGCGCGGCTTATGGTTCAAATTAGGTTCCTCATACTCGCCCGTGTTCCAGCGACCTTCTACGCTGTCCACGTGATAATAGGACTCATGCTCGTTGGTATCGAACCGGACGTCGTCAAAGATAAAAAACTCCGCCTCCGGGCCGAAATAGGCGGTATCCCCGATACCCGATGACTTCAGGTAATTTTCCGCCTTTTGAGCGATGTTGCGGGGGTCGCGGGAATAACTCTCCTTGGTGATCGGGTCCACGACATTGCAGATCAGGCTCAGGGTGGGCATGGCCATAAAGGGATCGACCTTGGCGGTAGCCGGGTCGGGTATGATCAGCATATCGCTGGAGTGAATCTGCTGCCAGCCCCGGATACTCGACCCGTCAAAGCCCTTCCCCTCCTCGAAAGCATCCTCATCCAACTCGCAGATCGGCACCGTGAAATGCTGCCACAAGCCCACAAAATCCATGAACTTGAAATCCACCATCTTGATACCGTTCTCTTTGGCCATTTCCACTACTTTCTTTGGGGTCATTTACTTCTCCATTATTAATGATAAGTTTATTCGGGTCAAACAGCTTCCGCTCCCTTTTCGCCGGTGCGGATCCGAACCGCTTCCTCCACCGGCAGCACAAAAATCTTCCCGTCTCCGATCTTGCCGGTATGGGCCACCTCCACGATCGCCTCTACCGCCTGGTCAACCAGGTCGTCAGGCAGTACTATCTCCAGTTTCAACTTGGGCAGGAAATCGATCACGTATTCAGCCCCACGGTAAAGCTCGGTGTGCCCCTTCTGCCGGCCGAAGCCCTTTACCTCGGTAACCGTTATCCCCACAATCCCGACCTCGTGCAGCTTCTCCTTGACCTCATCCAGCTTGAACGGCTTGATGATCGCTTCGATCTTTTTCATTTATTAAGTTCTCCCGGGTTTATGCGTTTTTGGAAACCAGAAAATCAGGGTAGGCTTCCATGCCGTGTTCGCCGACATCCAGCCCTTCGTATTCCTCTTCTTCGGTGACGCGAAGTCCCATCAGGGATTTGACCGCGAACCACATGAGCGTGGAAAGGATGACGACCGTCACTCCTACAGCCACGACACCCAGGGCCTGGACTCCCAATTTTCCGGCTCCGCCCCCGTAAAGCAGCCCTTCCCTGGTGTTAAACAACCCGACGGCCAGAACCCCCCAGGTACCGTTGACCAGGTGAACCGAAAGGGCGCCGACCGGGTCATCCACCTTAATCTTATCGAAAAAGAATACCGAATATACGACCAGAACACCGGCGATCAGGCCGATGATGATTGAACCGGTAATACTGGTGCCGTCGCAGCCGGCGGTAATGGCTACTAATCCGGCCAGCGTGCCGTTCAAGGCCATGGAAAGGTCCGGCTTTCCGATAGCGATAACAGAGATGATAGTGGAAGCCACCAGCCCGGCGCAGGCAGCCATATTGGTATTGATGACAATCCTGGAGATCGCCCCGGCATCGGCGGCCATGGTGCTGCCGCCGTTGAACCCGAACCAGCCCAGCCAGAGGATAAACATCCCCAGGGTGGTAAATCCCTGATTGTGTCCCAGGATCGGTTTAATCCGGCCGTCTTTTCCGTATTTTCCCAGGCGGGGGCCGAGGATTACCGCTCCGGTCAAAGCGGCCCAGCCACCCACGCTGTGAACCGCCAGAGAACCGGCGAAATCGGAAAACCCCCTGTTTTGCAGCCATCCCCCTCCCCAGATCCAGTGCCCGCTGACAGGATAAATGAAAGCTACCAGCAACAGGGAAAAGACGATAAAGGAGTAATACTTGATCCGCTCGGCCACGGCTCCGGAAACGATGGTGGCCGCGGTAGCGGCGAAAACCATCTGGAAGAGGAATTTGGCGTTCAAGGGAATGCCGGTCCAGTTAAGAGAGGAGAACACGCCCCGGTAAGCGTTTCCTATGGCCGGGCTGTTGTCCAGTCCCTTGAGAAACCAGCCGGAGCCTCCGATCAGGGAGCTGCCGTTGCCGAACATCAGGGCGAATCCGACCGCCCAGTAAGCCAGAGCGGCCACCCCGAACACGATCACGTTTTTGGACAGGATATTAACCGCGTTCTTGGAGCGGCACAGCCCGGCTTCCAGCAAAGCGAAACCGGTGTTCATGAAAAAGACCAGGGCCGCGCAGATAATTACCCAGATCGTGTCAGCGGTAACCCGTAAATCGGCCAGCTGTCTTCCCACTTCCAGAGCCTGAGCCTGTCCGGCCCCCAGTATCACCGTAAGCAGGGAACCCGCAATAATACATTTCTTTTTGTTCATGTTTTCTCCTGATTTTTATAATTGAACTATCGTAGTATTGCAACAGGTGTGCCAATTGCGTTAACGAGTTGTTTATTCGGGATGTCTGGCTGTTTGCCTTCCGGCAACAACCGTCAGAGTGGAACATAATTGTAGCATAGGCGAGATTGATGGTACAAATCTGTCCCACCCGAGACAAATGCTTCAGAGTTGACTTTAAGTTAAAATTTGTTGATACTGTCAACACAAAAAAACAAGGGGTACAGATGAAGCAAGCAAGAAATATCGGTCTGATCGGTCTCGGTTACTGGGGAAAGAATATCCTCAGGAACCTGTATGAGCTGGAAATTCTTCGGACAGCCTGTGATGAGAACGCGGAAATTATCGCCGAAAGAAGAGAGCGTTTCCCGGAGATCGATTATACCGGTTCAGTCGATGAGGTCATGGGAGATCCGGAGATAAAGGCACTGGTCATCGCCACCCCGGCAGCCACTCATTACCGCCTGGTAAAAGAGGCGCTTCTGGCCGGCAAGGATGTCCTGGTAGAGAAACCGCTTTCCCTGACCGTTAAAGAGGGGACGGAACTGGTGGAGACCGCCGCCCGGGAGAAACGGATCCTGATGGTGGGGCATATCCTCCAGTATCACCCGGCGGTTATTAAAATAAAAGAGATGATCGCCGAGGGCAGGCTGGGGCGGATTCAATATGTTTATTCCAACCGGCTGAATATCGGGAAACTGAGAACCGAGGAAAATATTCTCTGGAGCTTCGCCCCCCATGATATTTCGGTTATCCTGATGCTGATGGGGGAGGAGCCGGTCAAGGTTTCCGCTTCCGGCGGGGACTATCTTACCAAGGGAATTTATGATACCACCATGACCGCTCTTGAGTTCAGGAACGGGGTGAGGGGGCATATCTTCGTCAGCTGGCTGCATCCGTTCAAGGAACAGAAGCTGGTGGTGGTCGGCTCCAGGGGACTGGTGGTCTTCGATGACGTCAGCCGGGAAAAACTGCTCTTTTATGCTCATAAGATCAACTGGAAGCAGGGCAAGATTCCGGTGGCGGAAAAAGCGGAACACGAACATGTCCCCCTGGAAAAAGGGGAACCGTTGAAAGAGGAGCTGAAACACTTCGCCGATTGCGTTAAAACCCGGAAGTCCCCCAAGACCGACGGCCGGGAAGGGCTGAGGGTGCTGAAGGTGCTGGAGGCTGCTGAGAAACGGTTTTCCCTCCCTGCACCGGAAATAAAAAGCTCCCCTGGTTACTTTGTCCATGAAAGCGCCTGCCTTGATGCTGATGTCAGCATATCCCCCAAGGTAAAGATCTGGCATTTTTCCCATATATTGAAGGGTTCGGAGATCGGCGAGGGTTCGATTCTCGGCCAGAACGTGGTGGTAGGGCCTGATGTCGTCGTAGGCAGAGGATGCAAGGTGCAGAACAATGTCTCCGTATACAAGGGAGTGGTGCTGGAGGACGAGGTCTTTTGCGGGCCTTCCTGTGTATTTACTAACGTTTACAACCCCAGGGCCTTTATCGAAAGGAAACACGAATTCCTCAGGACCCTGGTAAAAAAAGGAGCGACCATCGGAGCGAACGCCACCATTGTCTGCGGTACGACTATCGGAAGATACTCACTCATTGGCGCCGGGGCGGTGGTAAAGGCGGATGTGCCGGATTATGCGGTTATGGTGGGGGTTCCCGCCCGGCAGACCGGCTGGGTCTGCCGGTGCGGGGTCTCGCTCTCCCTCAGGGAAAACCGGGGAGTCTGCCATGATTGCGGGAAAAAATTCATTCTGGAAAATCAGATATTAAAGGAAGAAACATGAGACAAGTACCGGTCCTGGACCTGAAACTGGAGTACGAATATTATAAACAGGATATTGAGGCGGCCATTAAGAGATGCATGAAGCATCAGCGCTGGATAAACGGCCCCGAGGTTAAGCAGCTAGAAGATACGGCCGCCGGTTTTTTAGGGGTAAAACACTGCGTGGGGGTGGCCTCAGGCACGGACGCCCTGGTTATTTCCCTGAGGGCTCTGGCCATCAGGAACACCGGCAACGAGTTTTTTGATAAAAACGATGAAATAATTACCACCCCTTACACCTTTTCCGCTACCGGCGAAGCGATCATCCGCTCCGGAGCCACGCCGGTTTTCATTGATATCGACCCTGGAACCTTCAATATCGATTTGAACCAGGTAAGGGAATACCTGGCTGAGAACGGCGATAAAGCAGTGGGAATCGTTCCGGTTTATCTTTACGGCCAGCCGGTGGATGGTGACGGGCTGCGCAGATTGGCCGAAGAATATGACCTGTTTGTGGTTGAGGATGTGGCGCAGGCCCTGGGGGGGGCATGGCAGGGAAAGAGATCGGGAAGCGTCGGTACAGCCGGGGCCTTCAGCTTTTTCCCCTCCAAAAACCTGGGCGGTTTCGGGGATGGAGGGCTGATCTCCACCAATGACGACCGTACCGCCGAATTATCGAGAATCCTGTTAAAACACGGGGGCAAAGACAAGAACAATGTCGATCATATCGGTTACAATTCCCGGCTGGATACCATGCAGGCGGCCATAGTCCTGGCCAAGTTCAGATATCTTGAAGAATTTATCGGCAGAAGAAGGAAAATCGCCGAAAACTACGCCCGGGAACTGGCCGGAATAGAAGGGGTGACCCTTCCCACTGTTCTGACCGGCGCCTTACACTCTTACAACCAGTTTACGATTCGCGCCGCCCGGCGGGACGAACTGCAAGCCAGCCTCAGGGAGAAAGGGATCTCCACCATGGTCTATTACCCGTATCCCCTGCACCGGATGAAGGTCTTCCAGGGCAGAATGAAGATCTGGAAAACCCTCGACCAGGCTGAACTGGCCGCCCGGGAGGTGATTTCTCTGCCCATGGAACCGTTGCTGGAACAGCCGGATATCGATCAGGTCATACATTCGATAAAGGATTTCTTTACTACTTGATTCTAAGGAAGATAGCTGCCTTTATTGTTTTGTTTTTGCTCCTGGGCGGTCAAGTTTACGGTCAGGAAACAAAACCGCTTGAAGAAAAAAGGGAAAAAGGATTTTATGGAGAAATATGGAAGAGAGTAACTCACGATTACGGAAATTTCTATGCCGGACCCGGCAACTTGCTGAAAATGAGCCTGGGGGTGGGGGCTGCCTCGCTGATGGCCAATACCAGCGCTGACCAGAATTTCAGGAACTGGTATAAGGATAACCATAGAAACGGCCGGACCGATGATTTCTCCAAGCTGGCCAAACTGCTGGGTGAAGGGAAATATCTTGTCCCTCTCTCTCTGGGAACTGCTATCTTAGGAGAAACCCTGCTCAGAGATACTGGCGCTTCCCGCTTGGGAAACTGGGGGGAAAAAACCGCCCGGGCCTATCTGGTGGGCGCTCCGGCCGTGCTTCTGCTGCAGCGTACTTTAGGGGCTTCCCGGCCGGATGAGCATGAAGAATCCTCCAGCGAAAAGCAAAACAGAAAAAAAAGAAATTCCGCGTACCGTTTCTGGAACGACAATAACGGCGTCAGCGGCCACGCCTTTGTGGGAGCGGTTCCCTTTATCACCGCCGCGCAAATGACAGACAGGCTCTATGGGAAAATTACCTGTTATCTGCTGTCCGGCCTGGCCGCTTTCTCCAGGGTCAATGACGACGCTCATTACCTTTCCCAGTCCCTGCTGGGCTGGAGCCTGGCCTACTTATCCGCCGAAAGCGTGTTTACCGACAATGAAGATTATCATATCTCCCTCAATTTTCTGGCCAATTTCCATGAGTATACCTATTACGGCTTGTTTGTCACCAAATACTGGTAGCCTGAGCCAGCCGGGCACAGCAGAATTGCTTTCCTGCTAGATTCTAGCTGGAATACAATATCGCATTTTATGATTTTATGCTGGCAAGCCAACGATACATTGATATATAATCAACCCTTGATTTTTGAATTGTACTAATGAAAGGACAAGGCATGGATACACAGGAACTGATCGCATTGTTGAATAAGGCGCTTGAGCTGGAATACCAGGCTTTCATGCAGTATTTTTATCAATCGCTGAAGCTGAAAGGGGTGAGCAATATGGCTTTCAAGCAGTTCCTGGCCGCTGAAGCGGATATAGAGCTGGGGCACGCCAAGCTTCTTGCCACCAGAATAGCGGTGCTGGGGGGGGAACCCAGTTCCCAGCCGGCCGCTCCCCAGGTCGGGGATACGCCGGAAGAGATGATCAGCTATAACATCGCCAGAGAAAAGCAGGCCATAGAGTTATATCAGCAGATCATGAAAGCGGCGGAAGACGAAGTGCAACTCTATGAAACTGTTCGTGGTATTCTGCAGGATGAACTTGGGGATTTGGATGAGTTCGAATCCTTGCTGAAATAAACCTTTCATAACGGGCCATTCGTAACCCCATCATGATGAAAAGAGCCGGTTATCCCCCAAGAAGGGGGAGATTCCACTCCGGTATTTTCACGGTAAAGAGTAAAGGAGCCGGACATGCAGTTAACGAGGGCGGGGGAATATGCGATTCGCTGTGTATTGTATCTGTCACAACGGGAAAAGGGAACGGTAAGTTTGCTGGAGGATATCTGCAAGGCGCAGGATTCTCCCAGATATCTCAGCGCTAAAGTACTTCAGACTTTAGTCCGCGGCGGTATCGTCAAATCCACCAGAGGAGCCGGCGGCGGCTACTGCCTGGCCCAGCCGAGTTCCAATATATCTATGCTCCAGGTCATAGAATGTGTAGAAGGTCCCCTTTTTTTGAATTTCTGCCTGCGCCAGCGGGGTGAATGTGAACATGACCGGGGCTGCCAGCTCTATCCGATATGGGGAGAGGCCCAGACCAAACTCAAAGAAGTGCTCAGCTATTATACCTTTGATAAACTGGCTGGCCGATAGAATCTTTTTCTTTAACTCCCTCCTATGCATCACAACCATTACCAGGTGGAACCGGACGCCAAGGCCTACGACTCCCGACAGGTCCGTCAGCTCATGATCTACCTGAAGCCTTACCGCTGGCAGGTGATCGGTTCTCTGGCCCTGCTGGTTCTGGCTTCTTTTATCGGCCTGCTGACCCCTTATCTGATAAAGGTGTCGATCGACGATTATATTCAGCCCGGCCGGGTGGAGGAATTGTATAAGATCGCCCTTATTCTTCTGGGGGTGTTGACTGCCGAGTTCGCTCTCCGTTACGCTCAGATAAACCTGATGGCTTTTGTCGCCCAGCGGATGATGCACGACCTGCGTATGGATATTTTCCGGCGCTTTCATGACCTGCCGGTAGCCTTTTTCGACAACCAGACCGTAGGCGGGCTGATGAGCCGGATTATCGGGGACGTGAACGTCCTTTACGACCTGTTTACCGCCGGGGTGGTCACCATGCTGGGCGACCTGCTGGTAATCGGGGGGATTATGATCAGTATGCTGCTGCTGGATTCCCGGCTGGCTCTGGCAGTATTTGCGGTCTTGCCTTTGATGTTCTATATAACCTACTGGTTCCGGAAAAAGGTGAGAAACTCCTTCCGGGAAGTACGGAAACGGGCGGCGGCCATCAGCGGTCACCTGCAGGAAAGCCTGGTGGGGATGTCGGTGATTCAGATCTTCAACCGCCAGAAAGCCCGCCGGCACAGGTTCGACCAATTGAACCATGACCATCTGGACGCTTTTTTAGCCACCATTCGTTATTACGCCATCTTTTACCCGCTGATCGAAATTTCCAGTTCCCTGGCCATCGCCCTTATCATCTGGTACGGCGGCGGAGAGATTTTAACCGGGGCGGTGACCTTCGGAATACTGGTGGCCTTTGTTGAATATACCGGCCGGTTTTTCCGTCCCGTTTTCGACCTGGCGGAAAAATACAATATCCTGCAGGCGGCCATGGCCGCTTCCGAGCGTATTTTCGGTCTGATCGACACTGAGCCCGGGACAAAGAATCTGCCTGATGCCGCCCTGTTTGAAGGGTTAAGCCGGGAACTGGAATTTAAGAATGTCCGGTTTTGCTATAAGCCGGAGGAACCGGTTTTGAAAGGCGTATCCTTTAAGGTGAAAAAGGGGGAGAGCGTAGCGGTCGTCGGCCTCACCGGAGCCGGTAAAAGCACGGTTATCAACCTGCTGACCCGCTTTTACGAGGTCGAGGCCGGTGAGATATTGTTCGATGGAATCAATATCAGGAAACTCGATCGATTCTCTTTGCGCTGCCGGGTCGGCCTGGTGCTTCAGGACCCCTTTATTTTTTCGGGCACCGTGGAAGAAAACATCTCCCTGGGCAGAGAAGAGATTAACCGGGAAAGGGTGGAGGAAGCGGCCCGGACGGTCAATGCCCACCGGTTTATCGAAAAACTGCCGGGCGGGTACGGCTTCGAGCTGGCCGAACGTGGCGCCCAGCTTTCCTCCGGGCAGCGGCAGTTGATCTCATTTGCCAGGGCTTTGGCGGGCAACCCCGGTATCCTGATACTGGACGAAGCGACCTCGGATATCGACACCAAGACGGAAACCCTCATCCAGGCGGCTCTTTCCAGGATGCGCAGAGGCCGCACCTTCGTTATCATCGCCCACCGGCTCTCCACGATCAAAGAGGTAGACCGGATCATCGTCCTGGATCACGGGCTGGTCAAAGAGACCGGCACCCACCGGGAACTGCTCGCTTTAAAGGGAATTTATTATAAACTCTACAGCATTCAATATCAGAGTTGATTCAAGCAAAATGCTTTTTGATTGCCAGCAGGGGAACCATCATCGAGACAAACATGAAGATATCGAACAGGCCGTTGACCGTCACCCGGTAATAAAAAGAGACCGGAGCGTCTATACAGAACCAGAATAATATGGCCGCGGTCATGCAGTTCCAGGCCCACCTTTCCTTTTTGGCGAAGGGATAGTAAACCAGAAACCAGAAGAAAACCCCCCAGCTGCCCATGGCCGCTCCGATCACCCCGTAATTCCAGCGGTGATACTCCCTGACGCTTTCCGGTATCACCTCATGTGCAAAAAAGACCGTGTTCACCTGGTCGTCGAAGATCCTGAACAGAGCCGTTTCATTAAAGAAGGCCATCAAGATCCCGGACAATATGGTGAAAACGCTCACCAGCAGAAGTATCCTCCTCCAGAACTGGAAATCAGCCATAGAACCGCTCCTTTTTATTTATTCAGCCGGAAAAACAAACCAGATGATATGATAAACTATCAGGTAATAAAAGGTGAAGGATAAACTAACAATTAAAAGCCTGGCCGGATTGCTGCTTGTTTTGGGGATCTGTTTTCTGGCGAGGGTAGGTTTTCAGTGGATATCTCTGAATATCCTGCGTTTCAGGACGAATTACTTCTCCAGTGTAAATATATACGGTTATGGAGATATTGCCGAGAATCTGGCGCAGGGTAAGGGGTTCAGCTTCGGTAACTACCCTACCGCCGCCCGGCCGCCTTTGTACCCGGTGGTTTTGGGATTACTCTATAAAACCTTCGGGATAAGGCGGGGTCTGGGACTGTTATTCCAGGCTGTCTGCGATACTTTAAGCTGTCTGCTGATTTTTCTTATGGCTGAGCGCCTGTTTGGTTCTTATCGGTCAGCGCTCCTGGCCGCTTTTCTCTGGGCGGTTTACCCGCCGGGAATCGCCATAACTCACAGGCTATACCCGGAGAACCTGTTTATTCTTCAATTTTGTTTTTTCCTTTACAGCCTGATCAAGGTGAAAAACGAACCATCGGATATAAACTGGGCCTGGTGGGGAACGCAGCTGGGGCTGCTGTTTCTTTGTCTGTCTCCCTTTTTTCTTTTCCCCCTGGTATTTATTGTTTATGTCGCCTTCAGGAGGTCGGAAGGCATTCGTGGTTTTTTGCGGGCAGCCGGTTTGCTCACTTGTTTCTGGGCTCTGGCGATTTCTCCCTGGGTGGGCCGCAACTACCTGGAAAGCGGGTACCTTATTTCGGGGAACACCAATGCCGGTTTCCGCCTGTATAAAGCGCAAAGTTTTCGCTTCAGAGGTGAATTGCGCAAGAGTTTGATGAATTGGTACCGGGAGTTTATGATGCTCGATTGCACGGCGGTAATAAAGCGGCTGCCGGGGCCGAAAGGAATCCGGGAAGAGTATGAAAGGGATCAGGTTTACCAAAGGTTTTTCTTTCGCGCGGTAAAGAAAAACCCCGCCCGCTTTTTGAAGGGCGGTCTGAGAAACTGGCTCTCCTTTTACCTCGATTTAGATTACGGATGGAAGATCCGCTCCTGGAAAAGTTTCTTCCTGATTTTTTCCCACCTTTCCCTCTTGATTCTGTCGGTTGTTTCTTTAGGCAGACACCGGGTGGGAAAACGGCTGAAAGGAACCCCGTTCTGGTTGATCCTGGGGTACTTTAACCTGATAGCTCTGCTGGGAAAACCGGATTGGCGCGAATACCTGGCCAATGTTCCTCTGCTGATTCTGCTGGCGGTTCCCTCCCTGGTGCAGCTGACCGGGTTTCTACCGGCTGATGATGAGATTTAAACCCCTGCCAAGTTTGGCGCTTATTCTGTTAAGCTGTCTTTTGCTGAGAGTCGGCTATCAGCTGGCGTATATTCACCTGCTGCGGTTTACCGCCTACTTTTCCGATCCCTTCTATGAGCCGGCGGTGGACTCATATGACGATATAGCCCATAATCTGCTGAACGGAAAAGGCTACGCTCTGCCTTTTAATGACCGGCTGGCCAGGCGGAGAAGGATAGCCTGGCCGGAACAGCCTACGGCCGCCAGAATGCCGGTTTATCCCTTAACCCTTTATTGTATTTATGAGCTTTCCGGCGGCCGCCGGCTGCCGGCCCTGTTCATGCAGGCGGTTTTCGATACGGTAACCTGTCTTCTTATCTATCTGCTGGCCGGCCAACTCTTTAATAACCGGTTGATTTCCCTGTTGTCTGCCGGTATGTGGGCGCTCTGTCTGCCGGAAATCCTGACTACCAGGAAGCTCTTTTCCGAACCGTTGTTTAATGTGTTGCTGGTCGGAACCGTCCTTTTGTCGGTCAAGGCGTTTAAATCGGAGAACCGGCGATATTTCGCCGCTGCCGGCGCCGGTTTCGGAGCGGCCGCTCTCTGCCGGCCGATAACCCTTTTTTTCCCTCCGCTCTGGTCAGTGGTTTATCTTGTTCAACAAAGATCGTCAACAGCTCTAAAAAAGATATGCCTCTTGTGGCTGGGATTCTCTTTGACCTTGCTGCCCTGGGTGATTCGCAATTACCGGCAATTTCAGGTCTTCCTTCCCGGAAGCACCCACTTCGGGTATAATTTCTATGCGGGCAACGCCGCTTTAGAGGAAAAAGATTCTTTTAAATACCTTTCCATCTCCCAGATAAACGAGAAGGTCAAGCAAGGGGTTCCCGATGCCCTCAGCGATCCCCGCAAAAGAAACGAGGTTGCTCTCAATGAATTCCTGATTAAAAAAACATTTAAATTGATTCGTAAGGCCCCGCTCAAATATTTATCAACCTGCCTGAACCGTTTTTCTGTTCTCTGGTTCAATCAAGGCCGGGGAAGGAAAATAGAGATAAAGTTTGTCCTGTTCGGCTTTTTTTCCCTGTTTTTTATGTTAACTGCCGCCGCGGGATTTATAAAGGCGGAAGCCGGCCGGGAAACCCTTCTGTTAATCGGGGCCCTGGTGGGGTTTCTGGTTTTGATTCCCACGCTGGTTTTGGCCAGCTGGCGCTTTTCTCTTCCCGTTTTTCCGTATATGTTTATCTTTTCTTCCGCTTATCTGGTAAAAAAATATGCCAAAACAGGATAGGCCGCAATTCAACCTGTCGGAGCTGTCCGGTTCCCTGGCCGATCTGGGGGTACTGATGCCGATTGCCGTTTCCCTGATCATGCTCAATAAGCTGAACCCGACCGCGGTTTTTCTGGGGGTGGGGCTGCTTTATTTTCTGGGGGGATGGTATTTCCGGATTCCGGTTCCGGTTCAGCCGCTGAAGGCAATGGCGGTCATAGCGCTCACCATAGGGGCCTCACCGGCTTTGATCGCCGCGGCCGGTATGGAAATGGGGCTTTTTCTGCTGCTGCTGTCCCTGACCGGCCTGATCGACAGAATCGCCGCCTGGTTTTCCCGGCCGATTATCAGGGGAATCCAGCTTTCCGTCGGCGTACTCCTGGTTAAAAAGGGGCTGAATTTAATCCTTGCTCCGTCGGGAAATAACCCCGGTTCCTGGATTTCTTTATCGGGAGCCCTGGTAACCCTGGTGCTGCTTATCGCCTGGGGAGAAAACCGGAGGTTTCCGGCGGTGCTGGCGGCCTTGCTGCTGGGGGGGCTGTTCGGAGTGCTCGGGCCGGGAGCCGGCCTGATCAAGCACGCTCAGACCGGCTGGGTGCCGCTTACGCCGGTGCTGCCGTCAATGAACGATTTCCTCACAGGCTTCTGGCTGCTGCTTATTCCCCAGATCCCTTTGACTCTGGGGAATGCCGTGGTCGCTACCGCGGACACGGCCCGGCAGTATTTCGGAGACCGCGCGGAAAAGGTTACCCCTAAAGGATTATCCGTATCTCTGGGAGCAGCCAACCTGATTATCGGTTTTTTCGGGGGGATGCCGGCCTGCCACGGCTCCGGCGGGTTGACCGCTCACTACCGTTTCGGCGCCCGGACAGGGGGGAGCGGCATTATTTTAGGAACGGTTCTTATAACGCTGGCCCTGGTCTTCGGAGAGGGCAGCCTGGCGATTTTAAACTTGATTCCTCCGGCTGTGCTGGGCATGCTCTTAATGATAGTCGGCATTGAGCATGCGGCGCTGATATCGGATATGGCCGGGTCTCGCGCCCAGATGGTGGTGGCCCTGATCGTGGCTTCCCTTTCCCTGGCGACCGGGAATCTGGCGGTCGGGTTTCTGGCGGGCCTGGCCTGCGACCTGTTGAAAGAGCGCAGCTCCAGATTGGCCGCTTTTATAGAAAACCCCTAATTAACCCGAATAATTCGGGAAGCATAGCAAAGCAGGCGATACGCTGTTGAAAATAGTTACTTTCTGTCTCCCTTCAACTTGTTTTGCTAACGAATTTTGTTGGGACGTTGGTATGAAGCTTTTTCCGATAGAGGTCTGGCAAAAGTAGCTCAACGTTATGAATAGTCCAGGTTAAAAACGCTTCATTTGACATCATAAGCGACTTTGTATATCAGGAAATCCGGGGTGTCCAGAACCAGGGACAGGGGTTTCTCTTTTCTTGTAACCGGGCCGGTTCCCTTACGAATAATAAGATATCGGGGAGGCTGGCGTTCGTTCCAGGAATCGACAAAATTAGGATGCCGCGCGTAAAACCGGATTTCCACCTCCTCCCACAGCAGGGTATGAGGCAGGAGGATCCGGTCTCCCGGTGAGGTCTTTTCCCGGATAAACCGGACCACCTTCTTTTGAGAGGGGGTCAACTCCGCTATCGGGGAAACCGAGCTCAGCTTCCGCCCCGCCGCTCCCGGCAGGAAATGCCCGCCCAGAATCAATAAAACAAAAGAAACCGCCGCTGTCGTTACCAGATAAGCCTTCGTTTCCCTGACCAGCGCCAGGGGAATCAGCACCACCCCGGCCTCCATGGCGAACCGGGAAAACAGCAAAAAATTACCCCCCACTACCGCCGACCAGGTCAGATAAGCGGTCATGCTCCCGCCGATCAAGAGTTTTTCCCGGTGTCGCCGCTGCTTAATTGTACTTACGATCCCTTTGCAGGATTCCAGGAAAGCGGGCGGTGATAAAGATAAACCCAATACGGCCGGAAAAAAGAACAGGTAATAAATCCGCCGGAAAAGACCGATACCTCCCAGTTGCCGGATAATTTTCAGATGATCGGATCTGATAAATTTAAGGGGATAGAGCGGATTGCCGTAAGAGTAGAGACAGGCCCCCATCCATAGCAAAGGGAAAAGCAGGGCGGTTGTCCCGAAAAGGGAAACAGTCCGCAGCTTGTTTCCGGTAGCCGCCGATTTCAGTAGAATCAGGCCGAAGATTCCGATATACAGCCAGCCGTTATAGCGGCACATTCCGGCCAGACTCAGCCAGAACCCGGCCGGTAAAAGGTCTCCTTCTTTTTCTCCGGCCGTTTGGTAACGATAGAAAAAATAGAGAGAAAACAGCCAGCAGAATATAAACAGTGGCTCGCTGGCGGCCAGGACGCAGCTTTTGGCCTGAAGGGTGTAGAATACGAACAGATATGAGGCGGTGACCGCGGTTTCAGAGGAGAAGGCGGTTTTTACCCAGAGGTAAAAGGGAATAACGCAGGCGGAGCCGATCAGCAGGTTGATCAACCGGGGAACCAGGTAGACGTCCGGATAGAGCTTAAGCCCCAGGCCGAACAGGTAGATCGGCAGCGGCCCGTACTGAGCCGGATACCCGGTTGGAGGAACGATAAAGGGATGCTTGGCCCACTCCAGGGCCGTCAGGGAACGGGTTACCGCGTCCCAGCCGATGTTTTGAGAAAGGAGAAAGCAGAGCGATCGCACCAGCAGGCAGGCGGCCGACAGTTTTAAGAGAAGTCCGGTCTCCCGCCGTTCATTCGGAGGAGGGCTGGGAATGGCGGGAAAGGATTTCATTAATAATACCTGATGAGGAAAATCCTTTTATTTCCGGGATAAGAACCACTTTTCCCCCATGTTGTTCCACAATATCCCGTCCGATTATTTTATCAGGGGCCCAGTCGGCTCCCTTTACCAGGACCTGCGGCTTGATTTCTTTGATAATCCGCTCCGGGTCAGATTCATTGAAGCCGGTTACGTAATCCACCATTTCCAGGGCAGCCAACAGCTCCATCCGCTCGTCTTCGGGAATGATCGGACGGGATGAGCCCTTTATACGCCTGATGGAAGCGTCGCTGTTGACCGCCGCCACCAGTTTGTCCCCCAAGGCTTTAGCCGCTCTTAAATACCGCACGTGACCGACATGAATCAGGTCGAAACAGCCGTTGGTGAACACCAGCGTCTTACCCCGGCCGCGCAGCTCCCGGCTGATTCCGGACATGTCAGAGATACTCTTGAGCTTGCCCGAGCCGGTCATAAAGCTTTTGCCGTATGAGGGGGTGACGGATGGCCCATCATGAAAAGTTTTTTTCGATAACGATTTTATGGTTTACCAGGGAGATGTCGGTGATCTTTCCTTTTATCATCTTCTGCTCTCCCTGAACGCTTCGCAGGAAAAGCCCCCCCTCTTCCGGCCGGATGATATCCACTTCCTTCATCATCAGCGATTCCCGGCCGTTCTCAGAAATATAAACGTTTGCTTCGCACATAGCTGTTCCTCATTAATTCGGGTTAATTATGGCTGTAAATATCATCATGATGATGGTCATGATGGTTGTGAATGCAGTCGTCTTTGTCATCGCCGCAGCAATAGGTCACCACCAGATCCGGCCTTCTCTTCAAGACACTGGTTATGATTATTCCGGTAAACAGCGCTTCTCCAACCCCCACCAGAAAGTGAGCGCCGATAAGCTCAGTATACAGGGGATTACCGGAAACGATCAATTCCAGAACATAAGCCAGGCTGCTGAGTATCAGCGAACACCAGGCGGTGAAGGATACCGCTTTTATAAACCCCTCATGGGTATGAGGGAAAAGCCCTTTGGCGTAATTCAGGATATAACGCCCGGCCACCAGTCCCCCTAAAACGCCGACATTCAGAATGACTATCCCCAGGTTTATCAAGGGGTAATCAGCGAACAGCAGGGCGCGGACGGTTAAAGCCGCAGCCAGGATCAGGCAGGAAAAAACCGGCCCCAGAACGGCGGCTACCAGCACTGCTCCTGAAAAATGGCTATAGATTCCGGCGCTGGTGGAAAACCTCACCGATTGAAGGATAAGAACCAGCAAAAACGATATTCCTATTACCGAAACCTGCCGGTTCCCCACCTTTCTGGAGGCCTCCCTCCAGGCGTACCGGCAGACAAAGGCCGAGATCAGAATAGCGACAAGGGCAACCGGTAAACTTATATTAAGCGGAAAAGTTGCTGGTGGGGACAAACCCGCTCTCCTCATATTTGGCGCAAAGGCGGCATTTGAAGGAAAAATCCAGGCCGTGCTCTTTTATCAGCTCTTTATCCTGAACGAACTCCCTCATGCTGAGGTCGTGGTTGATTTTTCCTTTTTCCATCACCACCACCCGGTTGCAGAGCTGAAAAAGCATGGGCAGATCATGGCTTACAATGATCTTGGTGCTGCTCAATTTCTTGATTATATTAAGCAGGGCCTGCTCGTTCTTAGGGTCCAGGTTGCTGGATGGCTCGTCAAAGACAATGATTTCCGGGTCCATGGAGAGAATGGTGGCGATCGCCACCCGCTTCTTCTGACCGAAGCTTAAATGGTGAGCCGGACGACCGGAGAATTCCGCCACTCCCAGGCCGGCCAGCGTCCGGTTTACCCGTTCTTCCACCTCGGCCTTGTCCAGGCCCATGTTGACGGGGCCGAAAGCCACGTCATCGTATACACTGGGGCAGAACAACTGGTCGTCCGGGTCCTGAAAGACAATCCCCACCCGGCTGCGGATTTTATCCAGGTTTTCCCGGCACATGGGCAAACCGGCGATTTCCACCTTCCCCTTGCCGGTGAATACCCCGTTTAATTGCTTTAACAGGGTCGATTTACCGGCTCCGTTGTGCCCGACGACCGCTACCGATTCCCCCTGGCGTACGGTCAGGTTTACCCCGTTCAGGGCTGCTGTCCCATCAGGATATTTATAATATAAGTTGGAAATGTTTATGACTTTCTTTTTTTCCAAGTACCTTTGCCTAATCATGGATGTTTTTTTACCGATAACCCTAATTCTATCACACCTGGATTTCCCGTTTGTAAATAATTTCAACCTGCCGTAAAATGTATATGGAGGATGACTAAAAATGGCTGAATTACCGATTCTCGATTACCTGGATTATCTGAGGTATGAAAAACAGGCCTCAGACCATACCATCGCCGGTTATCGGAACGATCTGAATCAATTCTGCTTTTACCTGAGCGGAAAAAGCGTTCAAGAAGTAGGCCTGGAAACGTTGAAGGCGGTAGACGGCTCTCAGATCCGGGGGTTTATCGCC
>JBHHXV010000017.1:0-18108 GCA_046757225.1 bacterium | reverse complement strand
CAGCAGAAAAAAAGCCGCATCCGAGTTTTTTCTTTTCAACTCAACAGCCACCGCGATCAGGCTTTCCTGAAATTCCCGGTAGCTTTCAAAGGGAAACCCCCAGATGAAGCTGACCCTGGTATTCATATATCGGGAGGCTAAAGCGATATCTTCCTGGGCCTTCTTAATACCGTAATCCTTGCCGATCTCCCGCAATACCCGGTCAGAGCCGGACTCAACCCCGAATCCGAGAGAAGCGCAGCCGGAGCGAACCATTAATTCCAACAGCTCCTTATCAAGGTACCCCACCTTTCCCCAGCAGTTCCAGATAAATCCCAGGTCCGCGGAAATCATTTCCCGAAGCAGTTCAGCAAACCAGGAGCGGTCCACCAGCAACAAATCATCATACAGGCCGAGATAGATAACGGAATACTTTTCTTTCAGCATCCGCATTTCCGCCACCACTTGTCCGGGGCTGCGCCTAATCCATTTCCCGCCTCTGAAAGGAACGATGGAACAGTAACAGCAGCGATACGGGCACCCCCTGGAGGAGATCATTCCCGTTAAATATTTGGAGATATCAATCAGCTGGTAAGCCGGAAAAGGAAATTCATCCAATTCGAGAATCCTTTCCGAACGGATAATCTTAGGGGGTTTCCGCTCCCCGGAAAGCAGGTCGTACAGGGAGACCTCCCCCTCCCCGGTAATAATATAATCGATTTCCGGAAAATTGATTGCCAGTTCTTCAGCCGCCAGGCTGGCGGCCACTCCCCCGATAACGGTTTTTACCTCCGGCCGCTTTTCTTTCACCCTGGCGATAGCCGAAAGCGTCAGGGGAAGGGTGGCGGTATTACAGCTGAACCCCACATAAGGGGAATCGAATTCCAGCCAGTCCATGAACCGGTCGATATCGTACCGGTGGGATACCTCGGCCAGCTGGTAATCCCTGACCTCCACCGACACCCCCTTATCCAGCAGGTGCGAGGCCAGATACAACACCCCCAGGGGAACGGACGGAGTAAGCAGTTTCCCCTTCACAAAAGGTATATCGACGTTTACCAGGGTGATATCGGGCATCGGATGTAATTTTAACCGCTTTCGACTATGGCATATTGTTTACCGTGAAAATACCGGAGTGGAGTCTCCCTTGTCTTGGGGGGAACCAGCTCTTTTCATCACGAGGGGGTGACGGATGGCCTGTCATGAAAAATTTTGTCAAATCAAACAATACTATAAGTTATCATTATTTACAAATTGGTATGGGCTTGACAAGATAATAGCAGATGACTATAATTCGTACACTTGACGTTCAATACTTATTTTTAACGATCCCTATAGGGATTGAAAGGTAAATCATGGCAGTTCCCAAGAGAAAAACATCAAAATCAAAACGGAATAAGAGAAGAACTCATGATGCTCTTACTCCACCGGCAACAACCTCGTGTTCCCAGTGCGGCGAACCGAAAGCGCCTCACCGGGTCTGTATGGAATGCGGCTATTATGGGGGAGAAGAAATTATCGCCCTTGAAGAATAACCATAAAATAGCCATAGACGCCATGGGAGGGGATCACGCTCCCGATAATGTGGTGGCCGGCGCAGTGGAAGCTGTTAAAGAATACGACTCCAGGCTTATCCTGGTAGGAAAAGAGGATGTAATTAAAAAGGAATTAACCAAATACAGCTTTAACGGTAGTAACATAGAAATAAGACATGCCCAAAGCATCGTGGAAATGGACGAGAGTCCAAGCATGGCTTTGCGCCGGAAAAAGGACTCCTCTATAAGGGTAGCCAACGAACTGGTCAAAGAAGGGGAAACCAAAGCGGTCATAAGCGCGGGCAACACCGGCGCTGCCATGGCCTTCTCCAAGATCGTGCTGGGATCTCTGCGGGGCATAGAGCGGCCGGCCATCGCCGCCCTGTCCCCCTCCAAGACCGGCATTACCTTATTGCTGGACGTGGGAGCCAATGTGGACTGCTCGGCCAGGCAATTGTCCCAGTTCGCCATCATGGGGTCGGTTTACGCGGATGATATTATGGGCATCCGGAATCCCCGGGTGGGACTGCTCAATATCGGCACCGAAGAGATCAAGGGGGGCGAGCTTACCAAAGAAGCTTACGGGCTGCTCAAAAAGCTGAAGCTCAATTTTATCGGCAATGTGGAAGGCCGCGATATTTATAATGGCACGGTGGACGTGGTCGTCTGCGACGGGTTCATCGGCAATGTGGGGCTTAAAATCAGCGAGGGCGTGGCCGACACCATCACCTATTTCCTGAAAGAGGAAATAAACAAGGGACTGCTGGGCAAACTGGGCTTCCTGCTGCTCCGGTCTTCTTTAAAGGGAATTCGTAAAAAGATCGATTATTCGGAGTATGGCGGGGCGCCCCTCCTGGGAGTAAACGGGATCAGCATTATCTGTCACGGCGGTTCTTCGGCCAAAGCGATAAAGAACGCCATTCGGGTGGCTCATGAATGCGTCAGCCATAAATTAAACGAGCACCTCTTAAGAAACATTGAAAGGGCACTTTAAAATGATAAAGATGTATTCCACCAGTTGGTGTCCCGATTGCCTGGCGGCCAAGAACTTTCTTAAGCAAAAAGGGATAGTCTTCGAGGAGATAGATATCGAGAACGACCCGGCGGCCGCCAAGGTCGTCATGGATCACAACAACGGCAAGCGCAGCGTCCCCACCCTGGATATCGACGGCGCCTTCGTCAATCTGAGCCCTTTCAACCGTCAGAAACTGGCGGAACTGGTCAACGCCTGAAACCGGCTTACTCTATATGTAACAGGACCTTCTTGCCGCAGTCTTTTCTGCTGATGCTCCAGAGCTTGAAGGCAACATCCTCTGAAGCGGCCAGGGGAAACTCCATCACCAGGTCCCGCTTAGGGACAACCCTGTCCTGCAAAACATCGTACAGCCGGAACCAGGGGAAATTAAGCAAAACAAACAGAGAGGTGTGGTGGTAAAGAGCCAGCCACATAGCCTGCTCTTCCCAGTTATCGGCTTTCCGTCCGTCCGCCCCGCACATCAGGAATTTAATATTATTGTCTATTTCCACCGGTAACTCGACCCTTTCCTCCGTTGCCGGCACCGGAATCACTTCCTCGTCGTATCCCAGCACCCGGGAAAGAAAATAACGGTAAAGGTCTCTGTCGGCGGCGGAGTCGAACCGGTTTAAAAAGCTGGTCAAGGCCTGTTTTACGTCATCAATTTCCGTCATTGCGAGCTTCTACTGTTTCAGCAGCCAGATCTTCTCCGGTAAGCTGTTTGTGGATGGCCAGGGCCGCCTTTTTACCCGCCCCCATAGCCAGAATGACAGTCGCCGCCCCGGTAACGATATCCCCTCCGGCAAAGATTCTCTGGTTGCTGGTTTTTCCGGTTTCCTCTTCCGCGTTTACATAGCCGTGCCGGTTGGTTTCCAACCCGCTGGTCGTGGAAGCCACCAGGGGATTGGCGCCCTGGCCGATGGCGATAACCGCCGTATTTATATCCAGGAGAAACTCGGAACCTTCAATGGGGAGCGGTCTCCGGCGGCCGCTGGCATCCGGCTCCCCCAATTCCATCCGCTGACATCTTACCTGTTTGAGCCAGCCTTTATCATCGCCGATAAACTCGACCGGGTTGGTCAGAAGCTCAAGGTTGATTCCCTCTTCGATGGCGTTTTCGATCTCTTCCTCCCGGGCGGGCAGCTCATGGCGGGATCTCCGGTACACGATGGAGACCTTATCCGCTCCCATCCGGAGGGCGGTGCGGGCGGAATCCATGGCCACGTTGCCCCCGCCCACCACCGCTACGTGGTTTCCTTTCTTGATCGGGGTGGTGTATTCGGGAAAGCGGAAGGCCTTCATCAGGTTGGCCCTGGTAAGAAACTCGTTGGCCGAATAAACGCCGTTCAGGTTTTCTCCCGGTATCTGCATGAAATAGGGCAGCCCGGCCCCGTTTCCCAGAAAAACGACGTCATACCCCTCCTCATTAAGCATCTCGTCCACGGTCAGGGTCAGGCCGACCACAAAGTTGGTCACCAGTTCCACCCCCAGTTCCCGGACAAATTCGACCTCCCGTCCCACAATCTTTTTGGGCAGCCGGAACTCGGGGATCCCGTAGGAAAGCACCCCCCCGGCCTTGTGCAGCGCCTCGAACATGGTGACCTGATGGCCCAGCTTGGCCAGGTCGCCGGACAGGGTCAGCCCGGAGGGGCCGGAACCGACCACCGCAATCTTTTTGCCGGTGGGAGACCGCCTGGGGGGTATGGCGACCTTGCCCTGAGCCAACTCGTAATCAGCGGCGAACCGCTCCAGCCGGCCGATCGCCACCGGCTCGCTCTTGATTCCCAATATACATTTCTTTTCACACTGGTCCTCCTGGGGGCAGACCCGGCCGCAGACCGCCGGCAGGCTGTTGGTCTCCTTGATCTTCTGAATCGCCTCCAGGAATTTTTCTTCGAGAATCAGGTTGATGAACTGAGGTATCTGAACCGCCACCGGGCAGCCCTTTACGCAGGCGGCGTTTTTACATTGCAGGCAGCGCTTCGCCTCACTTATCGCCTGGTCTTTGGTATACCCCAGAGCGACCTCGTCGAAATTTCTGCTGCGCATCCGGGGAGGCTGATGACGCATCGCCTGCCGGGGAATCTGCTCTTTTTTGTCTATTGGCAATTTTTACACTTCTGCTCTTTATAAAGGTCGTAGGCGGTTTTCTCTTCGTTAAGATAGAAGGCCTGGCGCATCCTCAGTTCATTGAAATCGACCTGGTGCCCGTCGAATTCCGGGCCGTCCACGCAGACAAATTTGGTTTCGCCCCCGACCGTTACCTGGCAGGAGCCGCACATGCCGGTGCCGTCCACCATGATCGGGTTGAGGCTTACCACGGTGGGAACGTTGAACTCCCCGGTCAGGCGGCAGACCGCGGACATCATCACCAGGGGGCCGATAGCCACCACCAGATCGACCCGCTCCGTTTTTATCAGTTCCAGCAGGGTATCGGTTACCAGGCCGTGTACCCCGTAGGAGCCGTCATCCGTGGTGATTTCCAGCCGGTCTACCAGCGATTTGAATTCTTCTTCCAGGATTACATATTCCCGGCTGCGGGCGCCGGAAATAAAGGTGACATAATTACCCGCCTCCTTGAGGGCTTTGGTAATCGGATAAAGCGGGGCGGCTCCCAGCCCTCCGCCCACACAGGCCACCCGGCCGAAGTTTTCGATATGGGTGGGCTTTCCCAGGGGGCCGACCAGATCGAGGATGGCGTCCCCCTCTTTGAGGTCGGACAAGCGGGCGGTGGTGGCTCCCACGATCTGGGTGATAAGAGAGATGGTTCCCCGCTCCCTGTCCTTATCGGCGATAGTCAGGGGAATCCGCTCCCCCTCCTCATCCACTCTCAGAATTATGAACTGCCCCGGCCGGGCGTTGCGCACCACCAGCGGCGCGTGCACCTCGTGCAGGATACTGTTCGGGGTCAACATCTCAGCTTTCAGGATTTTAAACATAAACCTTAAAGTTACAAAAGTGCGCTGGTTCCCAGGCTCTGCCTCCGGTAATACGAGGCGGAGCCTCGATCATATGCCTTCCCAGGCAGAGCCTGGGAAGGAGTTGTAAAGTTCAGGGAGAATTTTCTTACAAATATTATCATATCCCCATAACCGCTTCAAGCTTAACTATCCCGGGAGACCGGGGTTTTTTCCTGGCTGTTACCGGGGTGGCGGTGTAATATAGGTTTTGGGTCTTTTAATTACCCCTCACTTCCTTCCTCTCCCCTTGGGGGAGAAGGCCAGGATGAGGGGGGGAGCAAAAAGAGGCTTGATTTGCCGGAGAAATTGTAGTTAACTACCAGCCATGCCTGAATTGAGAAAAGACCCGGTTTCCGGTCATTGGGTAATTGTCTCCAAAGAGCGGGAAAAGCGCCCTACCGATCTGTCACCGCCCGAAGCCGAACGCCAGGACGGGTTCTGCCCTTTTTGCCCGGGAAATGAAGAGGCCACCCCCCCGGAGGTGCTGGCTTACCGTCCCGGCCATACCGGCGCCAACTCCCCGGGCTGGGATCTGCGGGTGGTTCCCAACAAGTTTCCCGCCTTGCAGGTGGAAGGGGCTTTGAGGAAATACCCGGCCGGAATGTTCGATATGATGACCGGGGTCGGGGCTCATGAGGTTATTATCGAGTCCCCCGATCATCTCAAGGGTTTTCACCAGTTTTCTCCAGCGGAACTGGCCAGGGTCATCTGCGCTTTCAGGGACCGGATTCACGATCTGAAAAACGATATCCGGTTTGAATATATCATGATCTTCAAAAATCACGGGAGCGCCGCCGGAGCCACCCTGTTTCACAGCCACACCCAGTTGATCGCCCTGCCGGTCGTCCCCAAGCAGATCAGGGAAGAGATGCGGGGAGCCGGAAAGTTCATGCGCCGCCGGGGACGGTGTCTCTTCTGCGATATCATCTATCAGGAAAAGGAAGAACAAAAACGGGTCATCTGCCGGACGGGCGGGTTTGTGGCTTTAGCTCCTTACGCCTCCCGCTTTCCTTTCGAGGTCTGGGTGCTGCCGGAAGCGCATCAGTCCCATTTCGAAGAAATCGGCGATACCGAGAACCTGGCTCTCACGCTTAAAACGGTCTTTCAGAAATTGACCCGGGCGCTAGGCTCTTTCCCTTATAACCTGATGGTCCATACCGCCCCCTTGAAGATAAAGGGGGTCGATTCTTACCACTGGCATATTGAGATCATACCCCGGCTGACCCAGGCGGCCGGGTTCGAATGGGGAACCGGTTTTCACATCAACCCTACCCCTCCCGAAGACGCGGCCGCGTTTTTAAGAGAAGCGGAAGAATCTTCATGAAAACGCAGCTCAAGATTTTATTCGTTTCCCCGGAGGTTGTCCCTTTTTCCAAGACCGGCGGCCTGGCCGACGTATCCGGGGCGCTCCCCCAGGCTTTGCATGCAGCGGGACATGACATCCGGATATTTACCCCTTATTACCGTTGCGTCAAGAAACAACTGGAAGCCTCTCCCAGACACAAAATCTCGCTCAGTATCCGGATGGCCGGCCGGAACGTGGCCTCGAACCTTATGGAAGCGGATTATCCCGGCTTAAAGACCAGGAGGAATCTGCCGGTATACCTTTTGAGAAACGACTCCTATTTCAACCGCCCTGAATTATACGGAAACGCTCAAGGCGCCTATTCGGATAATGCCGAGCGCTTTTTATACCTTTCCCGGGTTGTGCCGGAATACCTGAAAAAGCTGGATTTCCGGCCTGATATCATCCACGCGAACGACTGGCACTGCGCCATGGTTCCGGTATACCTGAAATCCCTTTATAAAGACGACCCCTTTTTCCATGAGACCGTGTCGGTGCTGACCATTCATAATCTGGCTTATCAGGGAAGTTTCTGGGTTTATGACATGCCGTTAACCGGGCTGGGCTGGGAACAGTTCACCCCGGACTGGATAGAGTTCTACGGTTATATCAATTTCCTGAAAGGGGGGATCATGGCCGCCGACGCCGTTACCACGGTCAGCCCCGCCTATGCCCGGGAGATTCAGACCCGAGAGCACGGCTGCGGCCTGGAGAAGGTGATCGCCTGGGGGAAGAAAAAACTTACCGGCATCCTTAACGGCATTGATTACTCGGTCTGGAGCCCGGAAAAGGATTTGCTGATAGGGAAAAGATACTCCGCCGATACTATCCAGCACAAGTCCACCAACAAACAAGCCCTGCAAAAGAAAGCGGCCTTACCGATTGAAGGAAACAGACCGCTGTTGGGAATGGTTTCCCGGCTGGCCGAACAGAAGGGTTTGAATATACTGGTTTCCGCTCTGGAAAAGCTTCTGGATCGGCATGATTTCCAGGTGATAATTCAGGGGAAGGGAGACCGGGGCTATATCGACAAGTTGAACATACTGGCTGAGAAATATCCCGGTAAACTGTCGTTACAGGTCGTTTTCGACGAAGCACTGGCCCATCTGATCTATGCCGGCTCTGATTTTTTTCTGATGCCCTCCCGGTTCGAGCCGTGCGGGCTGGGGCAGCTGATCGCTCTTCGTTACGGAAGCATCCCGATAGTCAGAAAAGTGGGCGGTTTGGCGGATACTGTTCTGGATATCAGCAGATATCCAGGCAAAGGAAACGGACTCCTGTTCGATGATTTCTCGGGTGAGGCTTTGGCGGAAGCGGTTATAAGAGGATTGAAACTCTACGCCCGGCCGGCTGAGCGTTTGGCGGTTATAAAAAGGTCTATGAAAAAGGATTATTCCTGGAAGATTTCAGCCCAAGAGTACCTGAAGCTTTATAGAAGTCTTCTCAGTTGATTATTAGCGTGAAAATACCGGAGTGGAATCTCCCAAATCTTGGGTGATAACCGGCTCTTTTCATCATGAGGGGGTGACGGATGGCCCGTTATGAAAGTTCTGGGCAACGATCAGCCATTCCCTGTGTTCATGCGGCTTTCGGTAGCCATGGTCATGTTCGCTCAGGGAGAATTCTTCCAGCCTCATAATCTTTAAAGCGGAAAAAGCCTCCTCCATCTCCCGGCGGTCATAGAAATGACGCAGGCGGCCCTGTTCGTTTTTGAAGGTGTCGTCTTCTACCATGGTGCCGCGCCCGTAATCGGGATCCTCAGTGGAAAAAGCGGCCAGAATAAGCAGGCCGCCGGATTTGAGCAGAGCGGTCATTTTGTCGATAAACGCCTGGCGGGCAGGCTGATCGAACATCTGGAGCAGGTTGAACACCAAGACCGCATCAAACGATTTTCCCTGGGCGTCCCATTCCCCAAAGTCGGCCCGGATAAAATTTATGAGGAGGTTTTCCCTGGCCGCCAAATCCGTTGCCCGCTCGATCGCCACCTGGGAAAGGTCCAGACCGGTCAGCTGATATCCCCGGCGGCTCAGGTAGAGAGAATCCCTGCCGTAGCCGCAGCTCAGATCCAGGATCTCGGCGCCCGGAGGGAGGATCTCGGCGGCCACCAGGCAGGTTTTATTCGGCTCCAGCCCCCACTCAAGTTCATACCGCCGGTATCGCTCGTTCCAGAAATCTCTCGACATGGTAACCGAAGTCTATTTTTTTACCCCCGGCGGGGCGGTGATCACACAGCGGAACCCGATATCGTCGTAAGTATGAGAGGGTTTGAAGCGGAAGCGGTTGGAAGAGCGGGAAATGATGTAATCATCCGTCCAGGATCCTCCCCGGATGATCCGGTAGACCCCGCCCACCGGAGCGCTGTCCTTGACAGAGGAGGCCTCATAGAGGAAGGAGAACATTTTGGTCTTGGTGGAGCCGGTTTTGAGATCCTTTTTTATGCCGGCCTCTTTTATGTAAGCGTCTCCCTGATACCAGTCCTGACACCATTCCCAGACGTTGCCGGTCATATCGTAGAGCCCGTTTACGCCGACAGGAAAGTTTCCTACCGGTGTCGTGGTCTCCCCTTTTTTCTGCTTGCTGGATATATCTTTTTCAAAATTGCTCCACCAGTCAGCCCAGAGGGCCCCGATTTCCAATCCGTGAAAATGGGCGGTATTGGCCGCCTGCGGATCAAAATTATTGCCGAACGACCATTTGTATTTCCGGTTGTGGTTAAGTTTTTTATTAACCTGATTGTAGGTGGCGGCTTTTTCCCATTCCGCTTCGAGAGGAAGCCTTTTCCCCGCCCATTTGGCATAAGCGTTGGCCGCGAACCAGCTTACATACACCACCGGATGATCAGCCAGCTGGGGGGGGTAGGTCCCGTCTTTCCATAGTTTTAAATAATCCCCGTCGTGTTTGCCTATATCCGCGTTCTTTTTGGACCATTCAGGGTTTTCATCCGTAAACTTCTTGAACATCCGGTTGGACACCTCGGTTTTGTCAATATAAAACGCCTTGAGAAAAACCTTGTGCACCGGTCTTTCATCACGGTCCCCGTCCTTTGACCCCATGGGAAAATCCCCTTCCGGAATCAACACCATGCTGTCATAGTCCACCGCAGAAAGGGATGGAACCACATAAAGCATCATCGGTAAGAGTATTACTGACAGCAGCAATAATTGTCTTTTCATATTAATCATCCTCGCGAATGGTCACCAGAATTCCGTTTCGAAAGGTTAATTCTTTTTTGAACAGGTTTCCCACGTAGGCGGTCCGCGACCCGCCGATCAGCCCGCAGAAATTATTTTTATTGAACAGGCGGCTGACCGGGCCTATGCACCAGTCCACAAACCAATTGCTGATATTACTTAAACCGTAGAAGCAACAACTCCGGTCGTATTTAAGACTTTTATAAAACCATTTCTCCTGAAGCCCCAGTCCGGTTTCGATTCTGGTTCTTTTCAGCGGCTGACCCCAGCTCAGCAGGACCTGCTCCCTGGTTATACCCAGAATTACCTTACAGTCCAGAACAGCGTCCTTGACCGGCTCGCTCCATTCCGGTTTTTTCTCGAACAGGGCCAGTTTCAATTCGGCCAGCTTGCCATCGTTGCATGCATCAGCAGGCAGCCGGGTGTAATTGATAATATTGGCCTTCAACTCCTCTTCACCCATTCCCCGGATACCTACCTCCGGGGTGAGCATGAGCCTGGTCCGGGAACCCGGGTCACCGGGATACCCCAGGGAAACGCAGGAGCCGGAAGGGGCGTTCATTTTCGTAGACCCCCCGGCGCAGCCCGCCAACTCCAGCATTATCAGCAGAGCAACCAAAACCAGCATATTGGCGGATCCGATTTTTATGTTATTATATCCTATCTTTTTTTTGAAAGCATCCATTAACCTGAAAACCAATACCGTAATCATATTATAACATATGTCAAAAATAGGCCCGGTTCTCACTAATTATTTAAAGTCTATCTGGTTCATAAAACTTCTGCTCACTTTTGCCATAGCCGGGGCTTTGATTGTCGGTTATTTTTTCATGGAAAAGCCCGTAAGCGATCGTTTCACCGATTACCGGATCGAACTGCTTTCCGTTCATACTTATGAAAACAAAGACGATCTCATGGTAACCGAAGGAACGATTCAAAGCGTGAGTTCCGAACCTCTGGAAAACGTTAAAGCAGTGGTTTCCTGGTATGACCGCAAAAACAATTTTATCCTGACCGGTGAGCGGCTTATCGCTCAAGAGCTGCTCAGGCACTACGAGACCTCCACTTTCAGACTGACGATAAAAAAAGAACCGGGAATGGACAAATACAGGCTGGCTTTCAGATCGGGGAAAAAATTGATATCTCTGGTATATTCCCGGCCGTACAAATCGGTGTTCGGCGATAAATAATAGATGTGTTATAAGCGGTTTGATGTTATAATGCGATGAATTTTGTATATTTATGAGTATCCCTTATAATCAAGGAAAAAAGATGGCGGTTCTAGGAAAGCTTACTCTCTACGGAGGAGAGGATCCTCAGCAGGAACAGCTGGAAAGGGTTGCGGAAGTAAACCAGCGGGTGAAAATGATGGTCTGGGCCCGCTGGGTCTTGATCTCGGCCCTGGCCATTTATCAGTTCTCGATGATGAGCACTGAAGGCGAGGCCTGGGGCAGCATGCTGCTCGGCCCGTTCCTGATCCCGACAACCGCCTTTGTCCTGATGTTTTTTTACAACCTGATCTTCCAGTTTTCCCACAAAAATATCGGCCACATAAAAGGTGTCAGATATTTTCAGGTTTTTCTGGATATGGTTTTTTCTCTGGTGATAATCCATTACAGCGGGGGATCTTTAAGCTGGGGCTGGATTGTCTTTCCGATGATCGTGACCGAATCGGCCATTCTGCTGGACGGCAGCGGAGACACCTGGACGGTGGCGGTGCTGTCTTCAGCCGCTTACGGCGCTTTGCTGCTGGCTGAACTGAACCTGTACGCCCCGCCGGTGCGGGTGCCCTTTTTAAGCTTCCTGCTGGAGGACCGGTTCACTCACGATATCCTGCTGTGGTTACGGTTCAACCTGGTAGTAGTCTTCTTTGCCATCGTCTGCACGTACCTGATGGCCATCATTCACCGGGATCAGGAAAAACTCCAGGAAAAAGTGGTCATCGACGCTCTTACGGGGGCATACAATTCCACGCACTTCTATCACCTGTTGAACAGCGAAATCAACCGGGCCAAACGATACAACCACAAATTATCCGTTCTGTATGTGGATCTGGATAATTTCAAGAAGATAAACGACCTGGGCGGACACTTGAAAGGAGACAATCTTATCAGAGAGGTAGCCCTCACCTTTAAATCCACGTTGAGGAGAAGCGATACGGAACCGGCATATGATATCGATATTCTTTGCCGGTACAGCGGCGGGTCTTTTATGATGATTCTTCCGGACACTCCGGCGGAGGGAGCGAAAGCGGCGGCGGCCAGGATATTGAAACTGACCAGGGTAAAAACCGATTCTCTGTTGTCTGATTTGAAAAAAGCCCAGGCGGATAATCCGGAAGTCAGCCAGATGAAGCTTACGGTCAGTATCGGCACCGCCACCTTTCCGGATAACGGAGAGAATATAGACGACCTGATAAGAAAAGTTGAAGAGAACCTGAAGGAAGCCAAGCAAGCCGGCAAAAACCGAACCATCTCATAAAACCCTGCCGTATTATCAAGAAATATCAATAAGGAAAAAATAAATGAATAGGGATTTTCTCGCTTTCTGGGGGTGCACGATTTCACAAAGGCTTCCCTATGTAGAAAGCAATATCAGAAAGGTGTTCGCTGTTCTGGGGGTGGTTCCCCGGGATATCGAAGGGGTCAGCTGCTGCCCGGACCCCTTGTACGCCAAGACCCTTCCCCATCTGACCTGGCTCGGCATCGCCGCCCGGAACCTGGCCCTGGCAGAGCGCTCCGGCACGGAACTGGTAAGCATGTGTAACGGGTGTTACAAGGTGCTGAAAACCGCCCAGATAGAGTTGAAGAACCCGGGAGTGAGGGAATCGGTAAATAAAAACCTGCGGCAGTTCGGTCTTGAGTATAAAGGCGGCATTGAGCCGATCCATTTTATCCAGTACCTTAAAAAGATTGGTCGTTCGGAGATAAAAAAACAGGTCAAATACAAGCTGACCGGGCTTATGGCGGGCGTACATTACGGCTGTCACATCCTTCGTCCCAACAGTATTGCCGTAGACAGCGCCAAAAACCCCCGAACCATCGAGGAATTCCTTGAGGACTGCGGAATCGAGATCCGGGAGTATGAGGAGAAGGAATTGTGCTGCGGAGGCACCCTGGCTCCCTTTGACCAGTCCAGTTCCCAGGAACTCCTCAGAAAGAAGATGAGAAGCCTGAAAAAAGCCGGAGCTGACTGCCTGGTAACGGTCTGCCCCTCCTGTTTCGTCCAGTATGACATCCAGTCCCGCAACCTCAAGGAGCAGGACCGGCTGCCGATCTTTTACCTGACCGATCTGCTGGCCCTGGCCTTCGGCATTCCGGCCGAGGAACTGAATTTCAAACGCCACATCGTGGACGTCACCCCGGTTCTGGATAAAGCGGGCATAGCCGCCCCTGACCAGAATCTCCTGAAATATTTCGATCTTAAACGGCTGGGGGCCTGCTGTGAAGCCTGTTCTTTCGAGTGCAGCGTGGCCAAGGGGCAGGGCGATGCCGACCTTTTGAGATTCAACCCGATCGAGACCGTTAAAAAAGTGGTGGCCGGCGATATCGAGGGAGCCTTGAAAAGCCCGGAGATCTGGCGGTGTCTGGGCTGCTACGATTGCAGTTTCCATTACCCCCATAACGAGGGGTTGGGAGCGTTTTTCGAGACTCTGCGCCAGCTGGCGATCGAGCGGGGAATAGTGCCGGAAACCGCTCAGGTCAGAAGAGAGATGTTCGAAAAGGAAGGGACGGCGGTAAAGGGGTCGGAAGCCGCCCGCAAAAGAATGGGGCTGCCTCCGGCAGCCAAAGCCGATATGGCTGAAATCAAAAAGATACTGAAAGATACCTCAAAATGATAAGGATTTCTCATGAATAAACCTTCTTTTACCACTCCGCCCTCTGGTACCGATCAACTGTTCGACGCCTGCGGAATCGCCGCTTTTATCAATATCGACGGCAAAATGACCGACGGCCGGAAAATCATCAGCATGATCACCACCATGAAAGACCGGGAAAACGGCCTGGGCGCCGGTTACGCCCTTTACGGCCTGTTTCCCGACCAGGCCGATCTTTACTGTATTCAGTTGATCCTGGACGACCCCGAAAGCAGGGAGAGAATAAGGGATTATCTGAAGACCAGGGTCAAGCTGGTAAAGGACGAGGAAATTCATACTCAGAAGACGGACGGTATCGCCCAACCCTATCCTCTGATGTGGCGCTTTTTCGTGGATCCCGATCAAAAAGAAAGCGAAGAGGATTACATGGTGAAGCTGGTCATGGAGATAAACGCCGCTATCGAGGGCGCCTACTGCATGTCCAGCGGCAAGAACATGGCGGTTTTCAAAGGAAACGGCTGGTCTGACGATATCGCCGAGTTTTACAATTTACAGGAATACAAATCCCACATGTGGCTCAGTCACTCCCGGTTTCCCACCAATACCCCCGGCTGGTGGGGAGGGGCTCATCCCTTTAACATTCTCAGCACCGCCGTTGTTCATAACGGGGAGATCACGTCGTACGGCACCAACAAGCGCTACCTGGAGATGTGGAAATACAAATGCGCCCTCATGACCGATTCCGAGGTGGTGACGTATCTGTTTGACCTGCTGACCCGCAAGCATAAGCTTCCCCCGTATATCGCCTGCCTGGCCCTGGCTCCTCCTTATTACCACAATATCGAAGAGATGGAAGACGAAGGAGAGCGGAGGCTTTACCAAAACCTGAGACGGGTGTACGGGCCGGCCATGCTTAACGGCCCTTTCAGTATCTGCGTGGGAAACAACACCCCCACCCATTCCCTGATCGGCCTGACCGACCGGAAGAAACTGAGACCGCTTATCGCCGCAGGTTCCAAGGATGGGAACACCGTCTATCTCTCCTCCGAGGAATGCGCTATCCGGGTTATCGGCGACGAGATCGGCGAAGTCTGGGCGCCCAACTCCGGCAATCCGGTCATCGTGGAACAGGGCAAGGGCCTGATATGGAAAGGCACGGAAGAGCATCTGGGAAATAAGAAAGTTATTGTTAATTAGTTGTTTATTTATTAAGGACAAAATATGGAAACAAGACACAGGGTTCCTTCCAAATTCAAGGTCATCATCGACCGGGAGCTTTGCCGCTATTGCAAGCGGTGCACGGTAAACTGCTCCTTCGGGGCGCTTTCCTTTGAAGGGGAGCGTATTCTGGTCGATCATGAAAAATGCGTAGACTGCCAGCGCTGCGCCATGATGTGCCCCCAGGAGGCTATCTCTATAATCGAAAACCCCTCCAGATATTCCCCCCACGGCACCTTTACCAACCGGATCAGGCGGATTATCTACGAGCAGTCCTCCACCGGCGGCGTGCTCTTGTCCGGCTGCGGCACCAACCTGGAACACCCGACGATTTTCGATGATCTGCTGCTGGACGCCTGCCAGGTGACCAACCCTTCCATCGATCCCCTGCGGGAGCCGGTGGAAACCCGGACCTATATCGGCCGGAAGCCGGACAAGGTGGAGGTTACGGAGAAAGGTAATAAAGTAAACCTCAAGGAAGATTCCTATCCCTACGCGGTGGTCGAGACCCCGATTCTGGTGGGGCATATGTCCCTGGGCGCCATCAGCTTCAATGCCGCCAGTTCCCTGCTGCGGGCGGCTCAGAAAGCGGGAATCATGGTGGGAACCGGCGAGGGCGGTCTGCACCGGGATTTCTACCAGTATAAAAAACATATCATCGCCGAGGTGGCTTCGGGCCGGTTCGGGGTAAATCAGAAGTACCTGAAAAACGTGTCCGCTCTGGAGATAAAGATCGGCCAGGGAGCCAAGCCGGGTCACGGCGGCCATCTCCCGGCGGAAAAGATCGACGCCATGATCGCTTCCACCCGGATGATGCCCAAGGGTACTGACGCCCTGTCTCCCTATCCTCAGCATGACATATACAGCATCGAGGATTTGCGCCAGCTGATCGGCGCCCTCAAGGAGGCCAGCCGGTACAAGGTGCCGGTCGGGGTAAAAATCGCCGCGGTGCACAATGTCGCCGCCATTGCCGTAGGCATGGTCAGAGGGGGAGCGGATTTCATCACCATCGACGGGTTCAAGGGCGGAACCGGGGCGGCCCCCCGGATTATCCGGGACCACGCCGGCATCCCGCTGGAAGTGGCCATCGCCGCTGTGGATAAACGGTTAAGGGAAGAAGGGATCCGTCACTGGGCCACGGTTATCGCCAGCGGAGGAATCAGGTATTCGGCGGACATGATCAAAGCGATCGCCCTGGGAGCGGACGCGGTTTCCATCGGCACTTCGGTGCTGGTGGCCATGGGCTGCACCGTCTGCCAGCAGTGCCACCGGGGATTATGCCCCTGGGGAATCGCCACCCAGCAGTCCAATCTGGTCAAAAGACTGGACCCCGAGGTGACCACCCAGAGGCTGGTGAACATGTACAAGGCCTGGACTGAGGAGCTCAAGGAGATACTGGGCGCCATGGGCATCGATTCGGTGGAAAGCATGGTCGGAAACCGCGACCGCCTCCGTTACATGGGTTCCAATCCCAAAATCGCTGAAATTTTAGGGGTAAAACATGTCGGAGAATAAAATGGAAAAAGAGATTACACTTGACGCCGTAAAAGACGGCATTCCTTTGGATTACAAGGATTTTAACGACCTGGTTCACCAGGCGGCTGATGACGGGTGCACCAGGATCAAGCTGATTAACGTCTTCGGTCAGCGCTTTATCGCCGCCGGCATGGACAAAAAGGTGACCATCGACATCCACGGCACCCCGGGCAATGATCTGGGGATCTTTATGGACGGCCCTACCATCAATGTCTACGGAAATGCCGAAGACCACACCGGAAACACCATGAATTCCGGCAACATAATCATTCACGGCCACGCCTGGGACGTTACCGGGCTGGCGGCCCGGGGCGGAAAGATTTTCATCAAACAGGAAAGCGGTTACCGGGTCGGTATCCATATGAAAGAATATAAGACGATCAAGCCGGTTCTGGTAGTCGGCGGCCGGGTCAGGGAATTTTTCGGGGAATACATGGCCGGGGGAATCCTGGTAGCCCTGGGGCTTAATATACAGGGCGACAAAATCAGCGAATGCCGGCAGGTGACAGAAGGCAGTCTGGGCACCGGTATCCACGGGGGAGTGATCTATATCCGGGGAGAGGTGGACGAGAATCTGCTAGGCGTGGGAGCCGCCTTCGCCGCCTTTGAGGAGGCCGATAGAAAAACTCTGACCCCGATTTTCCAGGAATTCAGCCGGCATTTTGATATACCCCAAGAGCTGATCTGGAAACGCCCCTTTACCAAGATAGTGCCCGGCTCGGCCAGGCCGTTCGGTAATTTCTACTCGGGAAGGCAGATTTAGCCAGGTCTGTTCATGAGCGACTTCCGCCTGAAAATATCCCCTTTTACCCTGATCGCCGGCCCCTGCGTGATCGAAACCCCGGAGTTGACGCTGAGGATCGCCCGGGAACTACAGAAGATCACCGATTCTTTAAGGGTAAACCTGATCTTCAAGGCCTCTTTCGATAAAGCCAACCGCAGTTCTCTTGATTCCTACCGGGGGCCGGGGCTTACGGAAGGGTTGAAGATCCTGGGGGAGGTCAAGGAAAAGACCGGTCTGCCGGTTCTCTCTGACATCCATTCCCCTGCTCAGGCCGCGCCGGCAGCCGAAGTGCTGGACGTTCTCCAGATCCCCGCCTTCTTATGCCGCCAGACCGACCTGCTCAAAGCCGCCGGAAACACCGGCAGGGCGATCAACCTCAAAAAGGGGCAGTTCATGTCTCCCCATGAGATGAAAAACGCGGTCGATAAGCTCAAGAAATCGGGCGCCGGGGATATTATGCTGTGCGAGCGGGGAACCTTTTTCGGTTACAACAACCTGGTGGTGGATTTCCGGTCGATCGCCATTATGCGGGAATTGGACTGCCCGGTGGTGTTCGACGCCACTCATTCGGTTCAACTGCCGGGAGGAGCGGGCCGGGCTTCCGGCGGTGACCGGCGGTTCATACCGGCGCTTTCCCGGGCGGCGGTAGCGGCCGGCGCTGACGCTCTCTTCTGGGAGGTTCACCCTGACCCCGACAACGCCAGATGCGACGGCCCCAATTCCCTCCC
>JBHHXV010000016.1:0-18317 GCA_046757225.1 bacterium | reverse complement strand
GGAAAAGATCGATTCCGCCCGGGAAGGGTTCCGCACGATCAGCCTGAGCGAATGCCCTTCCTTGATAAGCCGCCTGGTTAAAGCGGTTCCCAGAAATCCGGTGGCGCCGGTAATCAGTATCTTCATAAAATTAATGAAAGAAGACGGCGGTCATAACATAATTGGCAATTAAAATAAGGATGGAGGAGACGACTACCGAACCGGTGGTGGCCCGGCCGACCCCTTCCGCTCCTCCCCTGGTATAAAATCCTTTATAGCAGCCGATTAAGGCGATAATTATACCGAAGACCGCCGCTTTGTACAAGCCGCTGGTCACATCGTGAAAGGTGAGAAAATCCAGGGATCTTCGTATATAGACCACCCGGTTGGCTCCCAGGGAATGAATGCTTACCATAAAACCGGCCCAGATTCCTACGGCGTCGGCGAACAGGGTCAGAACCGGCATCATGATAAAACCGGCGATCACCCGGGGAACGATCAGGTATTTGACCGGATTCATGGAGAGGGTGATCAGGGCGTCGATCTGTTCGGTGACCCGCATGGTGCCGATTTCGGCGGTCATGGAGGCTCCCACCCGGCCGGCCACTATCAGGCCGGTGACCACCGGGCCGAGTTCCCTGGTAAGAGACAAGGCGACGACAGTGCCGACCATGCTTTCAGCGCTGAAACGTTTAAACCCTATATAGGTCTGGACGGCCAGCACCGCCCCGGTAAACAGGGAAGTGGTCAGCACCACCGGCAGAGACCTGACCCCGAACCCCTCCATCTGGTTTACCAGCTCCTTCAGATACAGCGGCCGCCGGAAAGCCGCTTTCATGACCTGGTAACTCAGAACCACCACCTTTCCTATCTCTTCGATAAGGTCATAAACAACGCTTCCGGCTCTTTCTATGGTTTTGGTCATTTCCGACAAAGACCCTGGGATATTTGATTAAAAAGGTATGATGCCATCTCGGCGGGGTTTTCCGCTTCTCTAAAGGGGCGTCCCACCACCAGATAGTCCGCTCCCGAGGCGACCGCTTCTTCAGGGGTCATAGCTCTTTTATGTTCATGATGTCCCTTGTTTCCCGGCCTGATTCCCGGGGTGACCACCAGCAGTTTTCCCCTGGTTGCCTCTTTGATTTTCCCGGCTTCATGACCGGAAGCCACCACCCCGTCGCACCCCCAGGTCACCGCCTGGCCCGCCCGGTATAAAACCAGCCGCTCGACCGGGCAGGCAAAACCCATCCCTTTTATATCTTCAGCGTCAAGACAGGTAAGTACCGTTACGGCCAACAGCTTTAAATCCGCTTTTCCTCTTCCTTCCACCGCCGCTTTGATAATGGTTTCATTTCCGTGAACCGTCAGAAAATCGGCGCCCGCTTCGGCAACCCGGGCCACCGCTCTCTTTACGGTGTTTTCCACGTCAAAGAACTTCAGATCCATAAAGACCTTTTTCCGCCGCTCCTTCAACCAGTTCACCAGAGAGAGCCCGCTCACGGAAAAAAGCTCCAGCCCTATCTTATAAAAGACGACCGTCTCTCCCAGAGCATTCACCAGCGCTTTAGCTTCTTCCACTGTAGAAAAATCCAGCGCGCAGATCAACCGGTCTCTATTATCGACAGTCATTTCCCTTTGCTCTCTTTCCCCTTTGCCGCAATTTGACAGTATATGGATTTTACGATATCATCTAAATTTTATTATTGCATAAAAATAAAGTGATGTGAAATCGTCTTTAAATGAGAGCAAATTTTATAATTTCTACATCGAAAAAATGGCCGGCGGCCCAATTTCTGTCTGTAATCTTTGTTCTGGCCCTGTCCGCCATATTCCCCCTGGTCTCCCTGGCCGGCGCACCGTCGGGGATGGTGGAGGTCCCGGCCGGCGAATTTTACATGGGCATAAGCCAGGCCGACATGGCTTATGTGGTGGAAAAATTCCAGGACCACCCCAAGGTGTTCGACAATGCCCAGCCGTTCCACCAGGTTTCCCTGAGCGCCTTCTACATCGACAAGCATGAAGTTACCAACCAACAGTATTATACCTTTGTAAAAGAAACCGGTCACCGGGCCCCGGAAAACTGGACGGCCGGGAAGTATCCGGACGGAGGCAGGGATAAACCGGTGGTGCTGGTAAGCCTGGAAGACGCCAAGGCCTACGCCAGGTGGTGCGGAAAACGGCTGCCCACCGAAGCCGAATGGGAAAAGGCAGCCCGGGGCACGGACGGACGGGTGTTTCCCTGGGGGAAAAAATATAAGAGGAAGCGGGCCAACACCTACAAATCCCGGATAAAAAAAACCACCAGCGTAACCGCCTTTCCCAAAGGAGCCAGCCCTTACGGGGCGATGGACATGGTGGGCAATGTCTGGGAGTGGACCACCAGCTATTACCAGCCTTTCCCGGGATCCACTCATACGGACGAGTTCTACGGGGAAAACCGGGTGGTTATCAAGGGAGGCTCTTATGAAGACGGTCTTATCTACGCCACCGTTCCCATGAGACAGAAGTTCACCCCGGTTACGGTGGATGAGCTGACCGGTTTTCGCTGCGTAGTTTCGCTCGATCAGGCGGCCGGTGTAAAGGTCCATACCGAGGATTCACCGAAAATGGTCGCTTCGGCCGCCGGTTCCCGCGGAAGAAGAGGATACCGCCGGAGAAGAAGAAGAAGAAGAAGAAGAAGAAGAAAGAGGAGAAAACGTACAGCCAGAAAGAAAGCTCCGAGGCGGAAGATAAAGAGAAAGAAAGTGGCCGCAAGCGCCTTTCCCGATGATGCTGTAGTGGAGCAGTTGCTGGACGAAAGAATGCTGATCCCCAGCCGGAAATACCCTGGTTATGTTTACTTTACCAAGAGAATAACGACTGAGAAGGAATTAATCCGGCGGTTAGCGGCAGCGGGGGTCGGCGGCCAGAAACCGATAATCGATCTCTGGTGGGAATACGGGGTCAAAAGAAAAGGCCTTAAAAGGGCTGCTCAGGCTCCGAAGAAGGTCAGCAGGAAACTTAACACGGAAGGGATGATCCTGATTCCCGCGGGAGAGTTTACCCTGGGAATCGACGAAAAAGACGCGCCCGGTAATGGGCAAAGGTATTTTTTAAGTTCCACTCCCGCCCGGCAGGTCAGTTTACCGGCCTTTTATATAGACCGGCATGAGGTTACCAACGCCCAGTACCGGAAGTTCGTGGAGGCCACCGGCCACCGGCCGCCGGAACACTGGGCAGGTACGGATTATCCGGCCCGGAGCGCTGAATTTCCGGTGGTTTATGTCAGTTGGGAGGATGCCGCCGCTTACGCCAGGTGGGCCGGCAAACGGCTGGCTACGGAGGATGAATGGGAAAAAGCCGCCCGGGGAGCGGAAGGAAAAAAGATCGATAAAATTACCTTGCCCGGGGAATTTTTAAGAGGGGTTTCTTTGTTTGACGTGTACAAAACCGGCGGCCGCGTCTGGGAATGGACATCTTCTTCTTACGTTCCCTATCAGAACAGCGTCCATAAGGATAAATTTTTCCATACCGGCCGATATGTTTTGCGGGGAGGTTCCTTTCTCGATATGAGTTTCCCGGTCACCCTGAGCATGAGAGCCGAACTTCTTCCCCGGACTGTGCATGGAAAAGCGGGATTTCGTTGCGCCAGTGATGTTCCCCAATAAAATCAAATTATTCTTGCCCTTCTTTTTTGTCTTACCTGTTTTATTCATGGGGCGCCTTACTTCCGTGTCAGCAAAGATGCAGAAGGCCAGGCTTCAGGACGTGTCCTGGGACAAGAAGACACAAGGGATGTTGAGGGTTTTTGTCGCTCCCAAGGCCTATCTTCACGTAGACGGCCGGCGGATGCTTGATCCCAAAGGGAAGCCGAGGCGCTCAGACCGTTTCGCCGTGGCTTTAACCGCGGGAAAACACGAAATATCCATGGTGAAAGAGGGGTATGAGACCGCTAAAACCATCGTGGAGGTAAAGGCCGGTCTACCCGACTCCCTTAATTTCGTGCTGTTGAGTTCCAAAATAAACCGGAACACCATGGTAAAGATTCCGGGTGGCTATTTCAAGATGGGGCTCAGCAAGGGAGACCTCAGGTTTATCGTGAACCGTATCGGGGGGAAGAAAAGATATCACCGGATCGAGTATCCCCGGCATACGGTAAAGGTCAGCACCTTCTATATCGATAAATACGAGGTTACCAACGCTCAGTATAAGAAATTCGTGGAGGCCACCGACCGGAAAAGCCTGCCCCGGAACTGGAAGAACGGAACTTATCCCCGGGGAAAAGGGAATTATCCGGTAACCAACGTCACCTGGCATGACGCGTCGGACTACGCCAAATGGGCGGGCAAACGTCTTCCCACTGAGAGCGAATGGGAAAAAGCGGCCCGCTGGAGTATTTCCCGGAGCAGGGGGAGGCGAATTTCCCGCAAAAAGTTTCCCGATAAGAAACTGATCGGCCGTCTTTTAAAAGCCAAAATTATCAGAAAAAACAGAAAAAGACCCAAAACGGTCAATTTTGTGGACCGCAACGTAAAAACCATTAAGCAGTTGAAATATCAACTTAAAAGTAACGGGATAAAGGATATGGAACCGGTGGTGGCGCTCTGGCGGTATGCCCACGGAACCGCTTATCTTTATTCCTGGGGCGATACCTATAAGCGGAACTTCGCCAATCTGGCCGAGGCCGATCAGGGAAAGACCGTCATTACCGGCCTGTACAGCGCGGGAAAGGCTTATTACGGAGCGGTGGATATGGTGGGAAACGTCCGGGAGTGGACCGCCAGCCGCTATAAGGATTATCCCAAGAATAAATTCAAGAACGAATTCACTAATGGAACCGATATCAGAGTGGCCCGGGGGGGGAGCTTCCGGGACGGTTTTATCGAGAGCCTGACCACCTGCCGGTTTGTGTTGAATGAGGTTGATGCGGACGATGATCTGGGATTTCGCTGCGCCAAGAGCGCAAAGCTTAATTAGGCCACTCTGGGCGACAACTTTTGGACGCAGATTGTCGCAGATAAATTTAAACCCGAATAATTCGGGAATCATAGCAAAGCAGATGATATGTTGTTGAAAATAGTTACTTCAGTTTCCCTTCAACTTTTCTGGGCTAACAAATTTTGTATGGACGTTGGCCTAATTCATTTTCTGGGGTCTGGCAAATGTCAGCCAAGTTGTATGAATAGACCGGGCTAAATTTATTATGAAAAAGTTTTCTATCTTATCTGCGGCGCTGGCTTTGACCATGCTGACCGGCTTTCTTTCACCCGGACTTCTGAGAGCCGAGAGCGCCGTCAAATCCCGGCTCGGGGTTCTGGATTTCGGAATAAGAAATTTTGACCGGGAGGAAAGTATAAAACTCAGCGTTCATTTTCGGGAAGAGATCGGGAAAAGCCCCGATTTTATCCCCTTATCCCGTGATGACCTGGAAAAGGGGCTGGTCTACGATTCCATTGACAAAAGAAAGCTGGAGCAGTATGAGTGCACGTCCGAGGCCTGCGTTCTGCAGGTGGGATTGAGAGCGAAAGCCGACTTGATATATACCGGCTTCGTTCAGGAACACAAGCGGGTTTTCTATCTGATAACCAAGCTGGTGGACATCAAGAAAAGGCATATTGTTTTTACCACCAGCGAGCGAACCATGAACAGGGAAGAACTGGATAAGCTGGCGGTCAAACTGGCCCGCAAGGTGCTGCGCTGGACAGACCGGGCCGGGGACAGCGCTCAGAAAATAAAAGAGCGCAGGGATTTACGGATCAGGGAGGAACGGGAAGCGGAAGAAGCCTTTAAAGCCGCCCAGCAGAAAAGATACGAGCGGCTGTCCCGGCGGAAGCCGGGGACCTGCCCTGAGGGAATGGTCTTGGTTCCGGCCGGAAAATTCATCCGGGGAACCGATAAAGCCGACCCCCTTCATCAACAGGGCGACCGGAAAAAGAAAGAGGTCATGGTAAAAGAGTTCTGCATAGACAAGCATGAATTCAGTTACCGGGGCTCGAAAACCCAATATACCCGGTTTGAATGGTACGGGGCCAAATACGAATGCGAAGAGCAGGGGAAAAGACTCTGCCGGGAGCATGAATGGGAGAAGGCCTGTAAGGGGCCGCAAGGGTATGCTTTTCCTTATGGCAACAGTTTTAAAGCAGGGGTCTGTAATACCGCTGAACTGGAAGGAAGCAGTCTTGTTAAAGGAAATCCGGTAAAACCCGGAACGAAAAAGGAGTGTGTCAGCGGTTACGGGGTTTACGATATGAGCGGCAATAAAAAGGAATGGACAGGGAGGAAGAAAATCACCCGGGGCCAGTACCTGGTCTTGCGGGGAGGCTCCTACAACAGCGCTCCCAAAGACACCCGCTGCGCGTCCAGGATCAAAGCGATTCCCTTTGGCAGTAAAGCCGACTACGGTTTCCGTTGTTGCAAGTAATTCATAAAGCCTTAGGTTCTCAGTGAGACAATCAAGTGATAAGCCGCCAGTCCTGTTGGCGGTTTTCTTGTTTATAGTTATCGGAGTAATTATCGGCTCGGTCTGGGTAACGGCCAAGCAGGAACCCCTCCGATCTGAGGCCCGGTTTGACCTCAAGCTTATCAACAGCCTGGAGGCGCCCGCTGAAAGAGAAAAATTTGACTGCCGGGACAAGGTATACGCCCAGATAAAATGGTATGATCTTCCGGCGGGCCCGCATTCTCTGGAAGCCCGCTGGTTCAATCCCGACCGGAGGCTACAGGAAACCACCAAAGACGATTTCACCTCTTTGGGTAGAAAGATATCATATACCAGGGTATGGCTGAAAATGCTTCCCCGCACGGAGAACGAATTGACCGGGCCGGATGATGAATTCGCCTGGGCCGTGGGAGACTGGCGGGTGGAAATCTATCTTGACGGAAGGTTGTTAAGCAAAAAAAGTTTTCAAGTGGATTGTTAGCCCGGAAATATATGGAAAAATACCAGCCGAAAACCATCGAAAAAAAATGGAGAGAGTTCTGGGAAGACGAACGGATCTTTAAGGTGACCGAAGACCGGTCTCTGCCCAAATATTATTGTCTGGACATGTTTCCCTATCCTTCCGGACGGATTCATATGGGTCATGTCCGCAACTACACGATCGGGGACGTGATCTCCCGGTATAAAAAGATGAAGGGGTGCAACGTGCTTCATCCGATGGGCTGGGACGCCTTCGGGCTGCCGGCCGAGAACGCCGCTATCGCCAACAACTCCCACCCGGCCGCCTGGACTGCCGGCAATATCGAATATATGCGCGCTCAGCTGAAACAGCTGGGATATCTCTATGACTGGGATCGGGAGGTAACCACCTGCCTGCCCGGGTATTACCGCTGGGAGCAGCTCATCTTCATCAGGATGTACGAGCGGGGGCTGGCTTATAAAAAGCTGTCTCCGGTCAACTGGTGTGAAGCCTGCCATACGGTGCTGGCCAACGAACAGGTGGTGGAGGGGCTTTGCTGGCGGTGCGAGGGGCAAGTGGCCTCCAGGGAGATGTCCCAGTGGTTCCTGAAAATCACCGATTACGCCGAGGATCTTTTGAAAGGGCTGGACACGTTGGTTCAGGGCTGGCCGGAACGGGTGATCTCCATGCAGCGCAACTGGATCGGAAAAAGCGTGGGGTGCGAAGTGGATTTCGGGATTGTGGGGAGCGGTGAAAAGTTAAGCGTGTTTACCACCAGGGTGGACACCATCTTCGGCGCCACCTTCCTGTCGGTGGCTCCCGATCACCCGGCAGTCAAGCAACTGATCGCCGGTAAAAAAGAAGAGCCGGCGGTGTTGGCGTTTATAGAGAAAATAAAATCGGAGGAAACCTCCACCCGCGCAGCCGATACTGCGGAAAAGAAGGGGGTTTTCACCGGCAGTTACGCGCTCAACCCTTATAATGGGGAGCCGGTTCCCGTTTATGTAGCCAATTTCGTGCTGATGGGATACGGAACCGGAGCGGTCATGGCGGTGCCCGCCCATGACCAGCGGGATTTCGAGTTCGCCCGCACATACGGGATCCCGGTCAGAGCGGTGGTGATTCCCGAACAGGGACTTGGAGAAGAGCTGACCGAGGCTTATACCGGTGACGGTATCCTGGCTGATTCGGGAACATTCAGCGGTCTGACCAACCGGGAGGGCTGGGAAAAAATGGCTGACTGGGCTGAAAAACAGGGTTTCGGAAAACGTCAAATCAATTACCGGCTCAGAGACTGGGGGGTTTCCCGGCAGCGGTACTGGGGCGCCCCCATCCCGATCGTTTACTGCCCCAGGTGCGGAACCGTTCCCGAAAAACAGGAGCATCTGCCGGTCGTGCTTCCCACGGATATCGCATTCAAAGCCGGAGGCCGCTCTCCCCTGCCGGAGCTGGAAGATTTTGTCAAAACCGCCTGCCCTGCATGCGGAGGCCCGGCTGACCGGGAAACCGATACCTTCGACACCTTTTTCGAGTCTTCCTGGTACTTTTTCCGGTACCCGCAGAACAAAACGGATGAGGAAGCCTTTGATCCCGGGGCGCTGGCTTACTGGCTGCCGGTCGATCAATATGTCGGAGGGATAGAGCACGCTATTCTGCACCTCCTGTACGCCCGCTTTTTCACCAAGGTGTTAAAAACCCTGGGAATGACGGAAATAGAAGAGCCGTTCACCAAGCTGCTCAACCAGGGTATGGTCATTAAAGACGGGGCAAAAATGTCCAAATCGAAGGGAAACGTGGTCGATCCGGAATGGCTCCTGGATAAATACGGAGCGGACACCGCCCGGCTGTTCAGCCTGTTTGCCGCCCCCCCGGAAAAAGACCTGGAGTGGAACCGGAAGGGTGTGGAAGGGTCGTTCCGTTTTCTGTCCCGGGTGTACCGGATAGTTTATAACAATCGCGACAGACTTGACCGGAGGCCTGTGGAATCAGCCGACCTGGATGACGCCTCCCGAAAGCTGCTCCGCAAGGTTCATCAGACCATCGGCAAGGTTACCGCGGATATGGAAAACAGCTTTCATTTCAATACCGCCATCGCTGCGGTTATGGAACTGACCAACGAGGTCTACCGCTATGATTCCGAACGTTCAACCGGCTCGCCGGCAGGAGACCGGGTGCTTACCGCCGCTCTCTGCAATATGATCGTGATGCTTTCCCCTTTTGCCCCTCATCTGTGCGAGGAACTGTGGGAAATGATCGGAGAAAAAGAAAGTGTTTTACTCCAATCCTGGCCCGACTTTGACGCTGAGCTGGCTAAAGAGGAAAGCATTACTATAGTAGTCCAGATAAACGGCAAGGTGCGCTCCCGGCTGTCGGTTCCCCTTGACCTGGCGGATGAGGAAATCAGGGAAAAAGCCCTGGCCGACGATAAGATCATCCAAAACATCGGAGAGAAAACCGTCCGTAAATTGATTGTGGTTCCGGGAAAACTGGTGAATATTGTGGTGGCAGATAAGAGCTATTGAAAAATTCGGCTTGTTTCCAGGCCGAAAAGGTTTTAGGATAAAGGAAGTAACATCATGGTGGCAAAATAATGAGCGATATGTCTGAAAGCAAAAGCAACTTAATTCTTTCCGGATACGACAGGCTTCGGAAGAGCGATCTGGTTACCGTGGCGGAAATGGCTGACGCTGTTTTCGGCACCTTTGAAATCAAGGTCATCCTGGACCGGCTGATTCAGCACGTGGCGCTGGTCATGAAGGTTGACCGCTGCTCGGTCGTGCTGATAGATAAAGACAAGCGTTTCGGGTATGTGGTGTCAACCTACGAAGACCCCCAGATTGACCATCTCAGAATCGAGCTGGAAAAATACCCGGAAATCAAGGAGGTCATTAAAAATAAACAGGTCGTCTGTATTGACGACGCCTCCAAAGATTCTCTGATGCTGGAGGTATGTTCCCAACTGGAAGAGATAAACCTTTTTTCCTTCATGATTCTCCCGTTATGTTTTGAGGATGAGATTCTGGGAACCCTGTTTCTGCGTACCGCCCGGGGAAACCGCCCCTTTACGGACGAAGAAAAGCTTTTTTGCCAGGTGGCCGCCTCCGCCAGCAGCAGGGCGCTGGCCAACGCCCGTCTTTATAACCTGGTCAAAGATAATTTCAAGAACACCATCATCTCGATGGCCAAGTCCCTGGAGAAGAGAGATCAATACACCTTCGGGCATTCGGAGCGGGTTTCCCATTATTCTCTGAAGATTGCCGGGAAGCTGGGGTTTTCCGAAGAGGAATTGAGTGTCATGAGATACGCCTCCCTGCTGCACGATATCGGCAAGATAGGCATTCACGATTCCATCCTGCAGAAAGCGGGCCCCCTGACCAACGAAGAGCGCCGGGAAATTAACAAACACCCGGAGTATGGAGTGGAAATCCTGAAACCGATAGTGGGAATGGAAAAGATCATTCCGATAGTGCTTCATCATCATGAATTCTATGATGGCCGAGGCTACCCTGAGGGCTTGAAAGGAGAGGAAATAGAAAGAGGATCGCGTATAATCGCGGTGGCCGACACCTATGAGGCCATGACTGCCGACCGGCCTTACCGGAAGGCGATGCCTCAGGAAAAGGCGGTCAGTATCATCAAAGAATGCTCCGGCACTCAGTTCGATCCTGAAATGGTAAAAATCTTTCTGGATATCATAAAATAATGCTTATGAGGGAACCCCCCTCCGGTTGCCGTCTGGATGATTACGAGTACCCGTTTGATGAATCATTGATCGCCCAGCGCCCCGTCCGGTCCAGAGGACAATCGCGCCTGCTTGTGCTGAACCGGGCTACCGGGGAAACCGTTCATACCGAATTCAGCCGGCTTTCATCATTCCTGCCTGATTCCACCCTTATCTGCCTTAACGACACCAAGGTAATAGCCGCCCGGCTTCATGGCCATAAAGAACATACCGGGGGAAAAATCGAGCTCTTGCTGGTGAGGGAAATCCGGGGTAAAGTGTGGGAAGTGATGGCTAAGGGGAAGCTGAAAAAAGGGACAACTGTTAAGGGGAGCGGGTTTAATGCTATAATTACCAGGGTGTTGGCAGATGGCTTTTATGAGGTTGGTTTTACGGCTCAAGGTGATTTCAATAAGATAGTGGAACAGGGAGGCGACCTGCCCCTTCCCCCCTATATCAAGCGGAAAAACGGCGCATCCGGGGAAGACCTGATACGCTATCAGACCGTATATGCCCGCAGCTCGGGAGCGGTGGCCGCTCCTACCGCCGGTCTGCATTTTACCGATGATTTCATGGGGCGGCTTAAAGAGAAGGGACACTCCCTTTGTTTCCTGACCCTGCATGTAGGCCCCGGCACCTTTTTACCGGTGCGGGTCGAGGATATAAGGGAGCATAAATTACACAGCGAGTCATTTCACGTCTCAGGCGAAATCCTGAAGAAATTGAGGGATTCAAAAGACCGGCCGGTCATGGCCGTGGGAACCACCAGCGCCAGAACCCTGGAAACCGTCTTCGGCAACCGGAAATTGTTGGACCATGACCGAAATCTGTCCGGGGAAACCACTTTGTTTATTTACCCCGGTTACCGGTTTAAAGCGGTTAATTTGATGCTTACCAATTTTCACCTTCCCCGGTCCACCCTGTTGATGATGGTCTGCGCTTTCGGGGGGTATGAAGCGGTTATGGAGGCTTACAGGCAGGCGGTTTCATTGAAATACCGGTTTTACAGCTATGGCGACGCCATGCTGATAATCTAGCAGGGAAACATGGACGGAGAAATTTCCGAAAACCGAATAGATTCCTGGAAAATCACTTTAGGAGTGCTGGTACTGCTCTGTTTACTGGCGGCCGCTGTTTATTCCAATTCCTTCAGTGTCCCTTTTGTGTTTGATGACGGCAATAATATCAAGTTCAACTATGGAATCCAGTTATATGAGTTTTCCCGGCAGAGCCTAAACAGGTTTTACGAGACCGTGGCCAAACAGGGCCGGACTCTGGCGATGGTAACGTTCGCCCTGAACTTTTATTTCGGGAGGCTCAATGTATTCGGCTATCATCTGGTCAACCTGATCATCCATATCTTGAACGGGCTGGTGGTTTTTCTGCTGGTTCGGGAATTCGCTCTCCTTCCCTCCATCTCCAGAAGGTATGAAAGATACGCCTTAAAGTTATCGATCCTTACCGCCGTCTTTTTCATTATTCATCCGGTGCAGACGCAGGCGGTAACCTATGTCGTCCAGAGAATGGCTTCCCTGGCCGCCCTGTTTTACTTCCTGTCGCTCTGGGCCTACCTGAAATGGAGGTTAAAACTCGACCACCGCTCTTCCTGGCTTAAAAAGATCTTGTCCCCCTGGTTCATGCTGATGGTCGTCACCGGTCTGGCCGCGTTCACCACCAAGCAGAACACCGTGGTTCTCCCTTTTATCATCCTGCTGACCGAGTTTTTCTTTTTTCAGGATTTTCAATTCGGGGTGATCAAGCGCCGGCCCTGGATACCGGTGGTGGCTGTGGTGATCATGGTGGCCGCGGCCATGGCTTTTACCGGCAAAGTCAATATCTTCGCCTGGGTGCAGCATGAATACACCAAGCGCGATTTCACCATGGCCGAGCGGGTCATGACCGAATGGCGTGTGTTGCTGCACTACCTGAGCCTGCTGGTCTATCCGGAAGCGGGAAGGCTGATTCTGGATTATACCTACCCCCTCTCCGTCTCCATGTTCAATCCGCCCATAACCTTTTTCAGCCTGCTGTTCCTCTATCTGATCGGCTACCTGAGTGTTTCCCATGCCCGCCGGGAACCGCTGGTCTCCTTTTTTATCCTCTGGTTCTTCATCAACCTGGCCCTGGAATCGAGCTTTCTGGGGCTGGACCTGGTCAACGAACACCGTCTTTATCTGCCCGGGGTGGGGTTTTTCGTAGTCTTTTCCTTTTATCTGCTCCGGTTGAGAGATCTGCTCTCCCGCAGATTCACCTGGTTGAAAAACGTGGAAATAACCCTGGTCTTGATTATTCTTATGGTATGGGGAAGCTGGACGCACGAGCGTAACAAGGTCTGGCACAGCGTCATCAGTATCCTGGAGGACGTGGTGGCCAAGGCCCCGGACAATGCCCGTCAACATATTAATCTGGGGGTGGCTTACAGTGACAGCAAGCAGTTCGACAAAGCGATCCGGATGTTTATCCAGTCAATGCGGATCAAACCGGATTACCCGGAAGCGTATAATAACCTGGGAAACGTTTATAACCGCCAGGGTAAACTGGACAAGGCGATTCAGGAATACGTGAAAGCGATCAGAATGCGGCCGACTTACCGGGAGGCTTACAATAATATGGGAACCGCCTATCTGAAAAAGGGAAATCCCGATAAGGCGCTGGAATTTCATCTGGCCGCCCTCAAAATCGATCCCTATTCGGAAAAATCTTATAATAATCTGGGAGTGGCCTATACCAAAAAAAAGGAGTATGAAAAGGCGATCGAGGCCTTCAAGAAATCGATTTCCCTGAAAAGGGATTTTATCGACCCGATCAACAACCTGGGGCTGGCCTACCGTTCGATGAAGAAATATGACCAGGCGATCAGCACTTTGCGGTTCGCCATTTCCCAGGCCCCCAACCGCCCCTCGCTTTATTTCAACCTGGGAGACACCTATGCCAACATGGACAAGAAACACTTGAAGGAGGCGGAACAGGCATATCTTCTCGCCCTGCGGATCAATCCTTATTACATGGAAGCCTGCAACAATCTGGGGTTATTGTATTTAAGGAACAATAAAAACCAGAAGGCGGCGGATATAATGATCAAGGGGTTAAAGGCACGCAAGGTTCCTGAGCTTTATTTCAACCTGGGGCTGGCTTACCGGAACCTGGGCCGGTTTCAGGAGTCCCTTAACAGCTTCCAGGGGGCTTTAAACCTGCGGCCGGTCTTTCCCCAGGTGTTTATCAATGTCGCCGAGATATTCATTTCCATCAAGAACTATCAACAGGCCCTGGCCAGCTACCGGAAAGCGGCGGAGCAGGCACCCAATTACCTGAAACTGTACAGCTCGATCGAAAGAATATATAAAGACTATCTTCACGATAAAGAAGGCGCCCGCCAATACTTCACCGACCGGAAAGAAAAGATACAAGACCCCAAGGTCCAGAAACATCTTGAGGGAATTATCAAAGGGATTCAATCCTGGGGATGAGTCAGCTGAGGGTAGTGGCGGATGTGCACCTGGATACGGAGAAAGCCCCGGAGCGCACCGCTTTTTTCCTGAGTTTTCTGGGGCGGGTTGCGGAAGAGGGGGGCAGCCTGTACCTGCTGGGGGATCTGTTCGCTTTCTGGGCTAACAATAAGCGGCTGTTCCGGCAATACAAGCCGCTGTTCGACTGTTTAAAGAAATTGACCGCTTCAGGGGTAAAGGTATCTTTTCTTCCGGGAAACCGGGATTTCCTTCTGGCAGATGAATTTCTGGCTGGACTGGGAATCGAGACTCCGGGAAACGAGTGTTTTCTGAAGCTTCCTCCGGGGCGGTTTTACCTGACTCACGGGGATGAGCTCTGTTCTGACGACCTGGCTTACCGGCGTTATAAGGAAACCTGGTGGCCCCGGTTCCGGATGCTGGACAGGCTGGTTCCCGGAAAAATGGAAATCTGGCTGGCCCGGCGATTCATGGCGCGCAGCAAACAAGTGATCGAAAAACAGCCCGGTCTTGACCTGAAATTAAGCGAGGCCGCCCTGAACAAGGTCTTTGAGCAGGGGGCTGACTTTATCGTCTGCGGCCATACCCATATTCCCGAAGACCGGCGCCTGGGGGAAAACAGGAGGCTGATCGTGCTCCCCCCCTGGCAGGACAGTCAGGGAAGTTATCTGTTGGTGAACCGGGAAACAGTGGAAATTCGTACTTATGAGTAATCCGATCTTAAAACTGCATGATTTAGATACCCATTACTTTACTGAACAGGGAATTTTACCGGCGGTGGACAAGGTTTCCCTGTCCCTGAAAAAAGGGGAAACGCTTGGGCTGGTGGGGGAGTCCGGCTGCGGTAAAAGCGCGGCCGCCCTTTCGGTCATGCGCTTGATTCCGGAGACTCAGGGAAGCATCGCCGCCGGAGAAATTATCTTCGAGGGGGAGAGGCTCCTGGCCAAAACCGAAAAAGAGCTTTGCCGGATCCGGGGACGCAGGATGGCGATGATCTTTCAGGAGCCGATGACCTCCCTGAATCCGGTCTTTACCATCGGAAATCAATTAAGAGAGGGGCCGATGCTCCATCTCGGCCTGTCCCGAACCGAGGCTCAGGAAAGAGCGGTAGAGATGCTGCGCCTGGTGGGAATTCCCGCGCCCGAGCAGCGGATGAAGGAATATCCCCACCAGTTGAGCGGGGGGATGCGGCAGCGGGTGATGATCGCCATGGCTTTAAGCTGCGGCCCGGATCTGCTTATCGCTGACGAGCCTACCACCGCCCTGGACGTAACCGTCCAGGCCCAGATCCTGGATCTGCTCAAGAAAATCAAACAGGAGAGAGATATGACCATGCTGATTATCTCCCATGACCTGGGGGTGATTTCCCAGATCGCCGACCGGGTGGCGATCATGTACGCCGGCCAGATAGTGGAGCGGGCGCCTACTGAGGAACTGTTTTATAATGCCGTCCATCCGTACACCAAAGGGCTGCTGGCTTCGGTTCCCCGGATCGACAGCGATTCCCGGCAGCCCCTGAAACCGATTCCCGGCAATGTCCCCAATCTCCTGGATTTACCACCCGGCTGCCGGTTCAGCCCCCGCTGCCCCTACGTCATGGAGGTCTGCCGAAAACAGATTCCCGCATTGGAACCGGTCAGTGATCATCATCATAAACGCTGCTTTTTAAAATGAACCGGTTTAAATTAAAGGCCGGATTCCGGCCCGAGGGGGATCAGCCCCGGGCGATCGAGGAATTATGCCGTAATATCGAAAAAGGAGTTGACGAGCAGGTTTTACTGGGGGTCACCGGCTCGGGCAAAACCTTTACCGTTGCCAACTGCCTGGAGCGTCTTCAACGCCCCTCTCTGGTTTTCGCTCACAACAAAACCCTGGCCAGCCAGTTGTACGCCGAGTTTAAGGAATTCTTTCCGGAAAACGCGGTCGAGTATTTCGTCAGCTATTACGATTATTACCAGCCCGAAGCCTATATCCCTTCCTCTGACACATACATAGAAAAAGATTCCAACCGTAACGACGAAATCGAGCGGATGCGCCTTTCCGCCACCCGTTCGTTACTGGAGCGGCGGGACGTGATTGTGGTGGCCAGCGTGTCCTGCATCTACGGTCTGGGCTCCCCTGACGATTATAAGCGGATGACTGTCATGTTGGAGGAGGGCGCGGAGGTCAGCAGGAGCGAAATCCTCAATAACCTGATAAATATCCAATACGAGCGGAATGACCTCGATTTCTTCAGGGGCGGTATCCGGGTCCGGGGGGACGTGGTTGAGGTCTTCCCCTCATACGAGGATAGCTATTACCGGATTCAGCTGTTCGGGGACGAGATAGAGGAAATCACCGCCATCGGTTATCCCGGCGGGGAAAAACTGCGGAAACTCGAGCGGCTGGTGATTTATCCGGCCCGGCACTTCGTGGTTCCCCAGGAGAGGATCGACCGGGCGGTGCATACCATTCGGGAGGAGCTTCGGGAACGTCTGGAGGAATTCCGTTCCCTGAACAAGCTGCTGGAAGCCCAGCGGCTCAATCAGAAAACCCTCTTAGATATCGAGATGTTAAAGGAGACCGGAACCTGTAATGGTATCGAAAATTACTCGCGCCACCTGAGCGGACGGAAGCCCGGGGAGCCGCCTTACACCCTGCTGGATTTCCTGCCCCGGGACACCCTGATGTTCATAGACGAATCCCATCAGACCATTCCCCAGATCAGGGGGATGTTCAATGGCGACCGCTCCCGCAAGACCACCCTGGTGGAGTATGGCTTCCGGCTCCCTTCGGCCCTGGACAACCGCCCCCTGACCTTTGACGAATTCGATGAGCGGACCCGCAAGCTGGTTTATGTTTCAGCCACGCCTGGTCCATATGAACTTCAACGCTCAGGAAACAAGGTAGTCGAGCAGATCATCCGGCCCACCGGCCTGGTGGACCCGGAAGTGGAGGTGGTTCCGGCGGAAAACCAGGTCGCCCATCTGTCAGGGGAAATAAAAAAGAGGCTGGAAAAGAATGAACGGGTATTGGTGACCGCCCTCACCAAGCGGATGGCTGAGGATCTCTGCTCTTATTATGATCAGGAAGGGCTTCCCGTGCGCTACCTCCACTCGGAGATCAAAACCCTGGAGCGGGTGGAGATCCTGCGCGATTTGCGGCTGGGGGTTTTTTCTGTTTTAATAGGGGTTAACCTGTTGCGGGAGGGGCTGGATCTGCCGGAGGTGTCGCTGGTGGCGATTCTGGACGCGGACAAGGAAGGGTTTCTGCGTTCGGCCGGCTCACTTATTCAGACATCCGGCCGGGCGGCCCGTCATCTTTCCGGCAAGGTAATCATGTACGCGGACAAGGTGACCGGCTCCATGGCCAAAGCCCTTGGAGAAATGAACCGCCGGCGGGAAAAACAGCTGGCTCACAACAAGCTCCATAATATTACCCCCCGGTCGATCAGGAAAAACATAGCCGGCCCGCTCGGCCAGCTCTGCGACCAGGATTATCTGAACCCGGAGCTGCTGGAAAAAGAGAACCGGCTGGCCTTGATCGCCGAACTGGAAAAAGATATGCGGCTCCTGGCCGGGAAGCTCGATTTTGAAAAAGCGGCCCAGGTAAGGGATCGAATCATAGTGTTAAGGGGAAAATGATATTTTTAAGGAGATTATTGCCGTTCCTGATACTCTTCATGTTGATGAGCGCCGGAATGACATCCGCTAAAGAGGTTTGTTCAAAAAATAAGGCGAACTGTCTGGAGCTTCCGCTGGAATGGAATCAAAACACGGAAAACCAGAGCCTGGAAGCCAGCCGCTATGTTGATGACGACCTGCTGACCCTGCTGGTGATCGAAACCGACCCCGGTTACTGGAAACAGGCGATCCAGGATTCCCTGGTCGAATTAAGGAAAAACGGCGGATTCATGGAATACGACCCGGAAACCCTTTTCCTGGGTAAATACGAATACCGGGCGCTGGCTTATGAAGCCTTTGGCGAAAACTTTGACCGGGCCGCCTCCCGGAGAATCGATTTTTATGTTTATGAAGCCGGTTCGTTCGTAAGAATAATACAATTCACAGCCGTGGGCGGATCGTTCATCAAGATGGACTATGAGATTAAGCAGATTCTGGCCAGCGCTGTTTTCCGGAACCCTGATTCGACCGGTTCGTCACCTTCCAAGCAGAAAAGTCCTGATGACGGCTGGGGGGAATACGGGTATAAACCGAAAGCGCGGAAATTACCGGATTCGAATACCGGGTCTGATGACGGCTGGGGAGCATATCGTTACCAACCTTCAGGAACAAA
>JBHHXV010000015.1:0-18576 GCA_046757225.1 bacterium | reverse complement strand
TATCCTCATACTTCCGGACTTTCCATACCAGCAGAATCTCCGCTATGGTAAGCCAGATCGCCGGCCTGGAAATCATCAGAACCGACACCGAACTGGAAGCCCTTATTCTGGAATCGGTTTTAATCAAAAAGCACAAGCCCAAGTATAACGTAAGGCTGAAGGATGATAAGCGCTATCCCTATCTGAGATTGTCTCTGAGCGAGCAGTACCCCCGGTTGTCGATCACCAGGAAACTGGAAAGCCCTCGCGACCTTTATTTCGGCCCCTATGTTCCGTCTGGCGTGATCCGGCGGACCATGCAACTTTTACAGAGACTGTTTCCCCTCCGGTTGTGCAAAAGAATCGATTTTCACCGGGAGCGGCCCTGCATGAATTACCAGATAAGGAGGTGCCTGGCGCCCTGTTGTCATAAGGTGAGCCAGGAGGACTATCTCAAGACAGTGGAAAACCTGAAAACCTTTCTGGCTCACCGGGACGAATCATTGCTGATAAAACTTACCGGACAGATGGAAAAAGCCTCGGCAGAGCTTGAGTTTGAAAGAGCCGCCTCGATCAGGGATCAGATCGCCGGGCTGAAACAGCTGTTCGAAAGGCAGAAGATCGTCACCCGGGATCGGAAAGACCGGGATGTCATCTCCTATGTCCGGGAAGCCGGGACGGCCTGGTTCCAGGTATTCTTTGTCAGGCACGGAGTGGTAACCGGCCGGAGCGGTCTGGTGCTGGACGCTCCGGCAGATTTGACCGAAGCGGAAATCCTGGCCGGTTTTATCAAACAGTTTTACGTTCACAAGACCTTGACCGTTCCCGGGCAGCTGGTGGTTCCCCATGAATTCACCGACCGGGGGCTGGTGCTGCGTCTGCTGGCAGAGAAGGCCCCTAAAAAGGTATCGGTGTTGATCCCCAAGCGGGGGGAGAAACTGGCGCTGCTGCGCCTGGTAACCGGCAACGCGCAGGCTATGGCCGATGAGTTCAAACATAAGGAGAAGCTGATAAGGCAGAGAATGAGCAACCTGGAAACGGTCTTGAGGCTTCCCGGTTCCCCCGCCCTCATCGAGGCGTTTGATATTTCCACCCTGGGCGGCTCTTTTTCGGTGGGGTCGATGGTGACTTTCAAGGATGGGATTCCTTACAAAGCCGGCTACCGGCGGTTTAAAATCAGGCTTGACCATGAGGAACCGAACGATTTCGCCATGATGGAGGAGGTTCTGGCCAGGCGTTATAAGAGATTAAAACAAGAGGGCGGGGAGCATCCCGACCTGATCCTGATCGACGGGGGTAAAGGACAACTGGGGGTCGCCCGGAAGGTGCTGAAAAGGTTCGACTTGGAAGACCTGCCGGTAATCGGTCTGGCCAAGCGGGAAGAAGAGATTTTTTTCCCTGATGAGCCGGTTCCCCTATTGCTGCCCAAGAATTCAGGAGCCCTGCACCTCCTTCAGCAGGTAAGAGACGAGTCCCACCGCTTCGCCGTCACCTACCACCGCAAGCTGCGCAACGCCAGAATCCCCAGCCGTTAAGAGAATTTATCGATTATGAACCCGGCCAGCTTATCGATTTCCTGAGGCAGGAAGTTCGGCATGCTTTTTTGCACCGGTTCCGGGCTGACAGTCGCCAGCAAGCCTTGGCCTTCGGATTTCAACCCCCGCAAAGGATTGCGAACGACTTCTATTTTATTAGGGAGGTCTTCATCGGAAAAGCCTTCGACTATGATCAAATCAGCTTCCGGTGCTAACTGCCGAAACTCTTTCAGGGAAATCGGCTGATTTTTAAGAAAAGCCGAGCACTCGTTCGAGGTTATTCCCACCCATTCCGCCCCGGCCGCTCCGGCTTTCCAGGTATCCTTTCCCTTTCTGTCCATCTGGAAGTCGCAGTGCGACCGCTTGAGATAAGCCACCCGTACCCCCTTGCCGGTCAGGAACCTGATCAATTCGGTTATCACCGTGGTCTTGCCGCTGTCAGAGTAGCCGATGAAGGCTAAAATTCCGCTTTTTTGAAATCGGGGCGCATCCATAAGTATATTATACCGCAAATTACATTGCCTTTTTTAGGCTCGATTGCTAAGATTTAAAGCGTATGCTTAATTTCCGTAAAAAAATGCTGCTGCTGGTTCTCCTGATGTTCTTCTTTTTTTTTCTGTTCGATATCATGGGAATGAAATCGGCCTTTTCCAAGGCGGCTTCCATGATCAGGAACGACCAGGAACTCGCCCTGCTTCAACAATCGTTCTCCGGCGTATTTGCCATGAAGTTTTTTACCAGTTTACTGGGAATTCTGTTTTCAGTCCTGTACGTGAAATGGATGATTACTCCCTACCATGAACTGGCTATGAAGGTGCTCCGGAAATCCGGGAAACGCCCCCACAGGAATGAGGGATATGAATCGGCTCTGCGTAAGGCCCATGAATCGCTGGATTCTCAGGATTAATCCGCTCCTGATAATTTTTTCATTGCTTGGCTGCCGGGGATATACCGTCCTGGCGGGAAAGCCTTCCCTGACCCTTACCAATCAGACGCTGGAGAGGGATACCCTGCTGCGGGGCAGGGTGGTAATTGAGGGCATTTTGAGGGTTCCTTCAGGAGTGAGGCTCCAGGTAGCTCCCGGCACCACGGTGGTGTTTAAGGGAGATCCCCGGAAAAAGAATGACCCCGGCGGGATTCTGGTGGAGGGAATTTTCGAGGCGGTGGGAAAACCGGGCCGGAGGATCAGGTTTGTCTCGGCAGATGACCGGCGCTGGGGAGAAATTCTCATAAACGAAAGCCCGGGAAGCGTGATCCGGTACGCTGATTTTGACCGGGCCTCCTGGGGGCTGCATCTTCATTTCACCCATACCGAGGTTTCCCACTGCAGCTTTAAACACGGAACAGGGGGGATCCGCTTCGGCAGCGGGCCGGTGATCATTAAAAACAATATCTTTGAAGATAACCGGACCGCCATCCGGTATATAATCTCCGACCCGGTTATTCAGGGAAACACCTTCGCCCGGCAGAGGGTGGCTGTGTTCGTGCGGGGAGGTTCTTCCAATTCCCGTATTAACAAGAACAATTTTCTAAACTCCGCCGAATTTCATATAAAGCTGGGAGAGGAGCAGACCGCTGATGTGAAAGCCGCCGGTAATTGGTGGGGAACTCTTGAGCGCGGCCGGATTGACCGTCTTCTTTACGATAAGCGCGATTCCGAAAACCTGGGCCGGGTTATGATAAAGCCGCTGGCTGAAAAACCTCAGGGGTTTGTTTCTCAAATACCTCATCAAGCACTCTCCCGTCCAGGTCATGGGGGAGAGGTCCTCCCATGATTTTCATAATAGTCGGATAAAGATCCATGATCGAGGTATCGGACAGGGTCAGGCCGGATTTGAAGAGGGGGCCAATGGCGATAAAAACCCCGTCAAGATAATGATCCCCGCTGTTGCCGAAAACCGGGGAAAACAGCCGGTGGGAAGAGAATTCCAGGGTGCCTGCCGGCTTGCAGCTCATATCGTTCAGCAGAAAGGAGATGTCCGGAGCCAGGCAGGCGTATTTTCCCTGATAGGTTTCGTTTCCATAGAGAAACTTTTTTATCAGGGGCGTTCTGCTGCGGGGAGCGGTAATCCGGCCCAGCTTCCGGGAGATCTCTTCAATAAGCTCTTCCGCTTCCCTGCCTTGACCGACAATGCCTTGCGGCTGCCTCCCGGCCCGGTTTAGGAAAATCTGCCCGAAATTTCCCTGTGAATAAGCCCTGGTCCGGCTCCAGTCGATATCTTCATACGACAGGAACAGGGCTCTCGCTAATTTCAGCCACCAGCTGTCCGCCTGGCGGTAACGCTTGAGCCGGATATGGGATATCCCCAGACCGGCGGTTTTCCGGTATAACCAGGAGGGGGTCAGTCCCAGCAGGTGCAGCCGCTCCCTGATCCTTGACCGGGCTTCCCTTTTTATCCTCAGGTAACCGTTTTCCCGCAGCCAGGCGTTGAGATCCATAAAATAACGGATCGGGCCGAAACCGTGGTCTGAGACGATCATCAGGTTGGTCTTTGCCTCAAGACTGCCGACCAGTTTTTCCAGGTGCTTATCCAGCTCATGATAAAATTCTATAAACCGGGGATGGTTTTTCTCGAAAAGATGCCAGCATTCGTGTTGCAGCCGGTCAGTGGCGATAAAATGGTACATGGTCAGATCCCAGTCTTCCCGGCCGGTCAGTTTGCGAGCGACCTGAAAATGGTAATCGTTCATCTCCCGCAGTTCCCGGATGACCTCCAGCTCGTTGCCGGGGGTATAGACCAGTTTCGGCATCACCGGATAGGGCCCGAACTCGGCTTCCAGCTCCCTGATAAGTTTTTCCGGCCGGGAAAAACCGGGGGCATTGTCCGGCGCCAGAAAACCGCCTATGACCGAGCCGTTGATCCGCTTGATGGGATACGTCAGGGGGAGGTTGAACAGGTTTACCCGTTTTCCCTGCCGGGAAAGAGTCTCCCAGAGGGTGGGTATTTTCAGGGAGCGGGAATTGACCGTTTTCCGGGAAAGGGGATTCCCTTGGAAAAACTCGAATACCCCATGCTTTCCGGGGTTCCTGCCGGTCATAAATGAAGCCCAGGCCACCGGGGTTACCGGAGGGAAAACCGTTTTCAACTTCCCTGAACACCCCTCGCTTATAATTCGCTTGAGGCAGGGCATCTCCCCCCGGTCTATCAGCGGGTCAAGTATCGCGAAGGTGGCTCCGTCCAGCCCCAGAATTAAAAGTTTTCTCTCAGCGCCCACTTCCCAGAACCCTTTAAATAAACAGGTGCCTTTATTTTAACATGCTTTTATTATGAATAAATGAAATCGAAACTTTCCCGGCAATCCCAGAAAACCTTCAGAGCCTTGATGGCGGGAACCGCTTCCTCTACCGGAGTGGATTTTTTTGACGCCCTGATAAAAAATCTGTGCGAACTGGAAGAGATGGATTACGGGTTCATCTGCCAGGTAAATCCAGTCAGCACCAGGGCGCATGTTTTAAGCATGTGGCATAAGGGAAAAATAAAGCGGGAGTTCGAGAAGGATCTGCGGGGAAGCGCCAGTGAAAAAACCATTTCCGAAGGGTTTTCCTGTTACCATAAAGGAATCCAGGAGCTGTTCCCCCGGAGACAGATATTAAAAGGGCTTAAACTGGAAAGCTATATCGGCATCCCCTTGAAAACCGGCAAAGGGAAAGTTATCGGCATCCTGAGCGTGCTTCATTCAAAACCGATTCGGAAAAAACCGTACGCGGAAGAGGTGTTCCAGATTTTCAGTCAGCGGGCGGTGGCGGAAATCCAGAGGCTGGAAGCGGAAAAGGCTTTATTGTATGCCCAGAAAATGGAGCTGACCGGTCAGCTGGCCGCCAAAATCGCTCATAAATTCGACAACCACCTCCAGGTGATTATCGGTAACATATCTAAGATTAAAAGGAAAACAGAAAAGGAAAGCGGCTTCTACCATGACATCATCGCCATTGAGAAAAGTTCGGACAAGGCCAGCGAACTGGCCCGCCGGCTGCTGGGTCTCAGCCGCAAAGAGGAGATAAATTTACAGGTGCTGGATTTAAATCATGTTTTGAGCGAGACATCAGCCCTTCTGGAAGCTTCTCTGCCGAATTATATTGAAATAAAGACCGATTTCTCGCCGGAACCGCTGATTACCGAAGGGGATTATGATCAGCTCGAACAGGTCATTCTCAATCTCTGTCTCAATGCCAGGGACGCCATGAATGAGCGGGGTGTCTTGAAGATTGTCACTCGTATGATCGACTATCGGAATAACGAAGGAAACGGCAAATACCCCGGTTTATCGCCGGGAAAATACGCCTGTCTGACCATTTCCGATACCGGTCACGGCATGGATGAAGAAACTGCCGGGAAGATATTCGAGCCGTTTTTCACCACCAAACCGAAAGACAGGGGAACCGGTCTGGGGTTGGCCATGGTATACGGCGCTATCCAGAATCATCGCGGCCGGATATATGTTAACAGCAAAACCGGGCAGGGAACCTGTTTCAAGATCTTTCTTAAAGCACGCCGTAAAGCGTTAACCCGGCAGGTTGAAGAAAAAAACGTCCGGGAGCCGGGGGTTAACCGGGAAAACAAGACTGTCCTGCTGGTGGATGACGAGGAAATCGTCCGGGAGGTGACCAGGGAGATGCTCGTGGAATTGGGGTATAAGGTGCTCCTGGCCCAGGATGGCGCGGGAGCGGTAGAGCTGTATCAGGAGAAAGGCGCCGATCTGGTGCTGATGGATCACAATATGCCCCGAATGATGGGAATGGAGGCTTCCAGAGAGATCCTCCGGCTCAATCCCCGGGCTAAAATTATTATTACTTCCGGTTATGTTAAAGAGGGGCTTTATAATGAAAAGGAATGGGCGGGAATAAGCGATTTTCTGAAAAAACCTTACAATATCAGAACCCTTTCCCAAAAGATAAAGCATGCGCTGGACCTTTAAGTTGTTTCTGCTTTTGGTCTTTATGGTGGGCTGCAACGCTCCCTCAGGCAAGGGTGCTGCCCCGGAAATTCCCGGCATGGTTTATATAAAGGCCGGGGAGTTTATCAGGGGAAGCGACCCGGATCAGGAACCTAAGTTCCCGGAATCGTTCGGTTTCGACAAACCGGTTTATCTGAGCGAAACTCCCAAAAGCAAGGTCTTTCTTCCCGGTTTTTACATCGACCGTTATGAGGTAACAGTCGGTGATTACGCCAGGTTTCTGAAAGCGACCGGCCGCCGGAAGCCGAAAAACTGGGACCGGCTTGACCTGACTGCCTGGAAAAACTATCCGGTGGTGAACGTAAGCTGGAAGGACGCGGCCGCTTATGCGGAGTGGGCGGGAAAACGGCTGCCTGAGGAAAGCGAATGGGAAAAGGCCGCCCGCGGGCCGGATGGCCTGAGATACCCCTGGGGAAACGATTTTATAAAAGGAAAAGCCAATATTTCCCGGAACGGATTATTACCGGCGGGAGCGGTAAAGGGCGATGTCAGCCCATACGGGGTTCATGATATGGGGGGCAATGTCTCGGAATGGACAGCCAGCGAATTCACCGCCTATCCGGACAGTGGATACGATGATCCCGATTATGGAAAAAAATACCGGGTTTACCGGGGCGGCTCCTGGGGGGGAAGCGGTCACTATTACCTGACCTATTTTTCCCGGGGGGCGTTCCGGGGACCGGCCCGAGCCACCGCCTTTACCAGGGAGATCGGCTTTCGCTGCGCTAAAAGCGCCCCCTAACCGCCCACCATCACCGGCAATCCCTGTTTGGCGATAGTGAGGTTGACCGGAATTTCCTGAAGGGTTTCCAGTAAGGCGCTGATATTTTTTTCCACCAGCTGATAATGGTTGTTGGTTTCGCTGATGTGGGCCAGCACCAGGTCTTGTAAACCGTCGTGCACCAGTTCCTTCAGCAGCTCCAGGGCGTCGTGGTTGGAAAGGTGTCCCTGCCGGCCGCGGACCCGCTGTTTTACGTACCAGGGGTAAGGGCCGGTCTTCAGCATTTCCGGGTCGTGGTTGGATTCTATGACCAAGGTTTGACACCCTTTCAGCTTCTGTTTCACCAGTTCGGTGGCAAACCCCAGATCAGTAGCTATGCCCAGTTTATGTCCCCGGCAGTTCAGGATGAACCCTACCGGGTCGACCGCGTCATGAGAAAGCGGAAACGCTTCGGCCACAATATCCCCGATCGGAAAAGGGCGGTTAGGGAAAAACCGGAGTCTCCGGGGAATTTCCTTTATAATGTCCACTGAAGCCTGGTAGGTAGCCTCGGTAAGGTATACCGGTATCCGGTATTTCCGGGCTAGGATTCCCACTCCTTTAATGTGATCGGAGTGCTCGTGGGTAACCAGAATAGCCTTCACCCGCTCCGGGAGACACCCGCAGCTTTCCAGGCGCCGGATAATCTCAGAGCCGCTCAGACCGGCGTCTATCAACAGACTTGTCCGGCCGCTCTGCACTAGAATAGAGTTGCCGCCGCTGCCGCTGGCCAACATGAAAACCTTCAAACTCATCTCTTCTCCTTGGGGGATTAGTCGGGTTTCCTGTTTACCAGGAGCTTGTATTTAAAGCTGTCGAGCAGGGCCTGGAGAGAAGCGTCGATGATATTGTCCGAGACCCCCACCGTTCCCCAGGAATGACGGTCATCGGCCGACTCGATCAGCACCCGGGTTCTGGCGGTGGTGCCTTCATGCTCGTTCAGTATCCTGACTTTGTAATCCACCAGTTCCATCTCAGCCAATTCCGGGAAAGAGGCGAGCGCCTTCCTTAAAGCGTTGTCCAGCGCGTTTACCGGGCCGTCCCCGTTGGCCACCGTATGTTCCAGTCGGTCGCCGATCCTTATTTTAACGGTGGCCTCCGAAACCGGCTCCTGCTGTTCAAGACTGTTTTCCACAATCACCCGGAAACCCTCCAGGCGGAAAGGGATTTTACTTTCTCCCAGAGCCTCCCGCATCAGCAGCTCAAAGGAGCCTTCCGCCCCCTCGTACTGGAACCCCTGATGTTCCAGTTCCTTTAACCGCCGGGTAAGCTCGACGATCTCTCTTGACCTGCTTTCCACATCCAGGCCGAATTGGGCTGCTTTGGACAGGAGATTACTTTTTCCCGAAAGTTCCGAGACCAGCACCCGCTGCGTGTTTCCCACCAGTTCCGGTTGGATGTGCTCGTAACTTTTACTGACCTTGCGGATGGCGGAAACGTGAATCCCTCCCTTATGGGCGAAAGCGCTTTCCCCCACGTAAGCCTGCCGGGAATCATGCTTCAGGTTGGCCAGCTCGCTCACATACCAGGAAACATCCAGCAGCTTTTTCAACCGCTCTTTCGAGAGGCACTGCTTTCCCATCTTCAACTGGAGGTTCGGGATGACCGAACAGAGATTAGCGTTGCCGCATCTTTCGCCGTAACCGTTGATCGTGCCCTGCACGTGGTTGATCCCGCACCTGACCGCGGCCAGGGTGTTGGCTGCCGCCACCCCGGAATCGTTATGGCAGTGGATTCCCAGGGGCATCCTGATTTCCCGCTGAACCGAGCGGACGATCTCTTCAATTTCATGGGGCAGCTTTCCGCCGTTGGTATCGCACAGTATCAGGCAATCGGCTTCTGCTGCTTCGGCGGCCTTGAGGGTTTTGAGGGCATATTCCGGATTTGCCGTATAACCGTCAAAGAAATGCTCGGCATCGTAAAACAGCTCCGGGACTTTCGGCTTGAGATGGGCCAGGGAATCGTAAATCAGTTCCAGGTTCTGGTCACAGGAGATATTCAGCACTTCGGTTACATGCAGGTCCCAGCTCTTCCCGAACAGGGTAACCGCGTCCGGCTCACTCTCCAGCAACGCTTGCAGGTTAGGGTCTTGCTCCGGCGGCAGGCCAGGGCGGCGGGTGCTGCCGAAGGCGGTTATCCGGCTGTGGTTTAACCGCTTGATCTTCTTAAAGAACTGGATATCCTTGGGATTGGAAAAAGGCCAGCCTCCCTCGATATAATCCACCCCCAGCTCATCCAGTTGCCGGGCGATTTTGAGCTTGTCTTCCAGAGAAAAGGAAACCCCCTCTCCCTGGCTCCCGTCCCGGAGGGTCGTGTCATAAACGGTTACCTTCATTTTTCCGGTTTGTCGATTCTGACGGCGCAGACCTTATATTCCGGGCATTTGGAGACCGGGTCCAGGTTGTCGTTGGTAACCAGGTTGGTGAGCACGTCCCGGAAATGAAAAGACATCCAGACCGTTCCTATCGGGGACTTATCGGTTACCCGAGCGGTCACTTCCACCTCTCCCCGGCTGGATATCACCTTCACTTTTTCGCCGTCTAGGATATTCAAGCGGGTGGCGTCATGCGGGTTTATATCCACCCGCTCGTGATCCCAGACCTTCATGATACCCGAACGCCTGGTCATGGAGCCGGTGTTGTAATGCTCCCGGCGGCGGCCGGTACAAAGAATCAGGGGGTAATCATTATCCGGCCACTCTCCCGGTTCCTTGAAATCGATGGGCGTAAACCGGGCCAGACCGTCCGGGTGGGAGAATTTTTCCGTATACATGGTGGTGGTTCCTTCCGAACCCGGGGGACAGGGCCATTGACGCCCCTTTTCCACCAGCCGGTCAAAGGTGCAGCCGCCCAGGAAATGATCGGCCACCTCAGCCATCTCGTCCATGATCCCGGAGGCGTGCTGGTAGCGGGGGCCTTTGTACCCCATCCTTTCCATGATATCGCAGATGATTTCCCAGTTCTCTTTTCCCGCCAGAGGAGGGATGGCCTGATTCACCAGTTGAATCCGCCGCTCGCCGTTGGTATAGGTGCCGTTCTGCTCAGCGAAACTGGAAGCCGGCAGAATCACGTCGGCAAATTCCGTGGTTTCCGTCTGAAAGATATCCTGGACTACCAGAAACTCCAGGGCCTCCAGGTTTTTCCTGATGTTATTGACATTGGGGTCGGTCTGGGCCGGGTCTTCCCCCAGGATAAAGAAGCCCTTGATTTCTCCGGTGGACATTTTATGGAGCATCTCCGTGGAGGTAATCCACGGATTTTCCGGCTGCTTCACTCCCCAGGCTTTTTTAAATTTTGCCCTTACTTTGGGGTCAGCCACCTTCTGGTATCCGACATTTACGTTAGGTAAGGCTCCCATATCGCAGGCGCCCTGGACATTGTTCTGTCCCCGCAGCACATTGATACCGGTGGAGGGCCGTCCGATATTGCCGGTCATCAGGGCCAGGTGAGCCAGGGACATCACCCCTTCGGTGCCGTAAGCGTGCTCGGTAATCCCCAGGCTGTAATAAACCATCATGCTTTTGGCTTTGCCCAGGATTCTGGCCGCCTCGATAATTTTAGCGGGCGCCACCCCGGTAATTTTTGCGGTGAATTCCGGGGTGAATTTCTTTAAATTCTGGGAGAATTCCTTCCAGCCGGTAGTCCGCTCTTTGATTATCTTTTCATCGATAAGGCCTTCTTTGTCGATAATATGCATCAGGCCGCTGAACAGGGCCACGTTGGTGCCGGGACGCAGATCCAGCCATTGGTCGGCGTGCTTTACCATCTCTATCCTGCGGGGGTCGCCCACGATCAGGGTGGCTCCGTTCTTGACCGCCCGCTTGATATTCATGCCGATGATCGGGTGGGCTTCGGTCGGGTTGGATCCGGTGACGAAAATCACGTCAGCCCCGTCCACCTGGTCAAAGGAGTTGGTGGCCGCCCCGCTGCCGTAAACCGCCGTAAGACCGGCCACGGTCGGGGAATGGCAGACCCGGGCGCAGTTATCCACATTATTGGTGCCGAACACCGCCCGGGCCAGTTTGGTAAGTAAGTAGTTATCTTCATTGATCGACCTGGAGGAAGTGAACACCCCCAGGCTGTCGGGTCCGTGTTCCTCTTTTATTTCGGTAAAGCGTTTGGCGATCAGATCATACGCCTGATCCCAGGTGGCTTTGACGAATTTCCCGTTCTTTTTAATAAGCGGGGTCTTAATCCGGTCTTCGCTATGGATAAAGTCATAACCGAACCGCCCCTTGACGCAGGTGCGGCCGTAATTGACCGGGCCTTGTTTGCAGCCGGTGGACTTGACCACCTTGTTTTCTCTGGGGTCAACGTGCAGCATCAGGTTGCAGCCGGTTCCGCAATAGGGGCAGGTGGTGCGCACTTTTTTGAGATCCCAGGGCCGGCCCGCCCCCTTTTCCCGTTTGGCTACCAGGGCGCCGGTTGGGCAGGCGGAGATGCACTGGCCGCACAACTCGCATTCGGCCAGGGTCTCGTCCTTGTCATAAGGAAAGTCCGCTACCGCCGTAAACCCTTTGGTGGAGGAATAGCCGATCGCCCCCCTGGTGACGGTTTCATTGCAGGTTCTCACGCAGCGGTTGCACATGATGCATTTGTTCCGGTCCCACTCGATCAGCGGGTTGTTGTCCTGGATCGGGTAATTGGGGCTGGATACGGAGCGGTTCCACATGACATCCTCGGTAATGCCGAGCCGGTAGGCCAGATCCTGGAGTTTACACTGCCCTCCCTTGTCGCAGGTGAGGCAGTCATTGGGATGGTTGGCCAGCATCAGTTTCAAGGTGCTGCGCCTCGATTCCAGGATTTCCTCGTCATCGGTGATGACGCTCATCCCGTCATAAACCAGGGTGTTGCAGGCCGGCACCAGACCGCTGGTATCGGCAATCTTCACCACGCAGATCCGGCACATGCCATACGGTTTCAAACCCTTGACATGGCAGAGGTGGGGAATGGCTACCCCGGCCTGCTTGGCCGCCTGCCTGATGGTTTTATCATCAGATGAGGTGATTTCCTGCCCGTTAATGCTGATAGTAATCTCTGCCATATGCTTATCCTTATTAATGTATAGGAATTTCAAAGTTGCCCATCATATTGCTCAATTACCAGCCTGCGCTTGTGAACGAAGTGAGCCAGCAGGCGCCAATTGCAAGAGTGCTTATGTCAGGTTTTGCCTGAACATGCTATGTTCTGAAAAATTTCCTGGGCTTTCCGGTAATCTTCCATTCGATTGATATTGAAAAAGGTATACCCCTGGGGGTCATGTTTTATCAAATCCTTTTCCGGGATCTCCTTTACCTTCACTTTGTCGAAAAAGTCCTGTATCTTATGCTTTCCCTGTCGCATGTTACCGGCTATCGCCTCCGTACATTCCCGGGAATAAGCGGCGCATAAAGGCTCCAGCAAACCGCGGTATCTCGGCGCCACAACCTGGACATCAGGGGTGAGCGCCTGTACTATTTCTGAGACGATTCCCCGGTGAATAAAGGGGATATCGCAGGCTGTGCAGAGGGAAAACTGACTGCCGGCCGCCTTCAGCCCCTCGTAGATTCCGGCGACCGGCCCGATCCTGGTGCGGGTATGAATCACCCGGCAATCCGGTAAACCGGGATAGAGTTCCTTTCCGTTACTGACAATAATGATTTCCCGGCAGACCGGCCGGAGGACATCGATTATCCGCTCTATGAAGGTTTGGCCGTCAAGCTTGAGATAAGCTTTGTTCAGACCGATACGGGAGTTTTCCCCGCCGGCCAGAATAACCCCGGAAAGGTTGTAAGGGTAAATCCGCAAATAATCGGTTACATTCCGGGAGGGGGGCCGCCGCCCATCTGACCGGAACCGGGACCGCCGCCCCCCCCGCCAATCGCGTTCTGTTGCTGCATATTCTGCTGCATGAACTGTTTCATGTTCTGCTGCATCATACTATCCATGTTGCTCTGCATCTGCTTTTTAAGTTTTGGGTCGTTCAGGTTCGGTTGTGGCTGCTGACTGCCGGTCTTATCATTGGTTTTCTTGCCGCCCGGCTGCATGCCGCCCATGATGCTTTTCATCCTCTGGTCCATCATCTGCTTGATATTATCGTTCAACGGATTGTTTTGCACGGTATCCGGACTTTCATCTTCCTGCCTGTCAGCGGATGCGCAGGCGGCCAGGTTCAGCAGCAATAAGCCTACCATTACTTTAATAAACGGACTTTTCATTGGTTAGACTCCTTATTCTTTAATATCATATCACAGAATTCCCACTTTGCTGTAGTCTCCTACCATAAACCGGTGGGCTGACGGTTTCAGGTGTTGCTTGGTGATTTCCACGTATTTTCCCACCAGGCTGTCCACTATTTTCCCCTCGATGCTGCATATGGAACTGTTTTCCAGGATAATGCTGTGCTCCAGTTCACTGTTCTCGATAGTCGTATTATGGTAAACGGAAGAGTAAGGCCCGATGAAAGAGTTGATTATCCGGCTGTTTTTACCGATGATGGCCGGTCCCCTTACCAGGCTGTTGATGATTTCGGCCCCTTCCTCCAGGATCACTCTTCCCTCAATCCGGGAGCGGGCATCCACATCCACTGATCCCAGGCTCTGCGGTTTTATTTCATCGAGGATGATCCGGTTCGCTTCCAGCATATCCTCCAGTTTTCCGGTATCCTTCCACCAGCCGCCGATAATCCGGTGCTCCACCCGCTGTTTATTGTCCAGCAGATATTGGATGGCGTCGGTAATTTCCAGCTCTCCCCGGCTGGATGGTTTTATCGCGTCCACCGCCGGAAAAATGCTTTGGTCAAAGAAATAAATTCCGGCCAGAGCCAGATTGCTCGCCGGTTTTTTAGGTTTCTCCCACAGCCTTTTTATCCGGTTGCCTTCCAGTTCGGCGATGCCGAACTGTTCCGGTTGATCGACCGGAACCAGCAGGATTTGGCAATTCGATTCATTCCGCTGAAAAGCCTTGGCGTAATCGGTAATCCCCCCTAAAAGCAGGTTGTCTCCCAGGTACATGGCGAAATCGGAATCTCCCAGGAAATCTTGGGAAATCTTGACCGCGTGGGCCAGACCCAGGGGGGCGGCCTGTTCGATGTACGTGATTTCCACCCCCCAGTGCGAACCGTTGCCGCAGGCCGTTTTTATCTCTTCCCTGGTATCCCCGACCACGACGCCGATATCGGTAATACCGGCTTCTTTCAAGGCCTCCAGAGCATAGAACAGGATCGGTTTATTGGCTATCGGCACCAGCTGCTTGGCGCTGGTATGGGTCAAGGGGCGCAGCCTGGTTCCTTTGCCCCCGCTTAAGATTAATCCCTTCATTCCGCTAATCTCTTTTCAATCGCCCGGCTGTGAGCCTCCAGACCTTCCAGCACAGCGAAACGGCTGGCGTCCTTTCCCTGGGATTTTATCCCTTTTTCCGAATAATATACCACACTTGAACGTTTTAAAAAATCCCGGGTTCCCAGGGGAGAGGAAAAGCGGGCGGTCCTATTGGTGGGCAGCACATGATTCGGCCCGGCCCAGTAATCCCCGATCGATTGAGGGGTGGAGTTTCCCAGAAAAATCGCTCCGGCGTTTCTTATCTTTCCCAAGGTTTCGAACGGTTGGCCGGAGCAGATAACCAGGTGTTCGGGAGCGATATCATTGCTTAGCTCAAGAGCTTCTTCCCAAGACCCGGTTACCAGGATTCTCCCGTTGTTTTCCAGGGACTCGGAGCAGAGATCGGCTCGTGACAATATTTTGAGCTGTTCATTTACCTGGCGCTTCACCTGTTCCGCCAGTTCGGGCGAGGGAGTGACCAGAACGGCGGAAGCCAACTGGTCGTGCTCGGCCTGGGAAAGCAGGTCAGCGGCTACGTATTCCGGATTGGCGCTCTGATCGGCCAGCACCAGAATTTCACTGGGGCCGGCGATCATGTCGATTCCCACTGTTCCGTAAACCATTCTTTTGGCGGTGGCCACATAAATATTGCCGGGGCCCACTATTTTATCCACCGGGGGCAGGGTTTCGGTGCCATAGGCCATGGCCGCGATCGCCTGAGCGCCGCCGGTCCGATAAAACGTATCGATTCCCAGCATCTCGGCGGCGGCCAGCAGCAGGGGCTGGTACTGGCCGTCCCCGCCGGGAGGCGAGCAGACCACGATTTGGGAAACCCCGGCCACCTGAGCCGGTATCACGTTCATCAGTAAAGAGGAGGGATAAAAAGCCTTACCTCCCGGAACATAAACCCCAACCCGCTCCAGGGGGCGGACTACCTGCCCCAGGATGTTGCCCTCTCCGTCCTGGTCGAACCACGATTTTTCCCGTTGCTTTTCATGGTAGTTCCTGATTCGGGCTATGGCCCTCTCAATCAAGTCCAAGGTCGGTGAAGGAATCTTTTCCTTTTTTATCCGGCGCCCAGGGAGAATCAGCTCCCCGGGCGCCAGGTCGGTTCCCTCGAACCGCCGGGCGAACTCCGCCACCTGCCGGTCGCCGCCCTGCCGGACAGCCTCGACAATCTCCTTCACCGTGCCTTCGACCTCGGCCTGCTTGCCGCCCTCCCGGTTCAGCACGACACGTAATTCCCGCTGAAAGTTCCGGTCTGATCTTTTTACGATTTTCATGATACTCTCTTGATATCGGCTCCCAGAGCCCGGAGTTTGTTTTCCAGATGTTCGTAACCCCGGTCCAGGTGGTATATCCGGGAAACAGTGCTTTTACCCTCGGCTCGGAGGGCGGCCAGAACCAGGCCGGCGCTGGCCCGCAGATCAGTGGCCATCACTTCGGCCCCGGTAAGCTGAGGCCTTCCCCTGACGATTACCGAGTGTTCGTCTATGGTAAGGTCGGCCCCCATCCGTTTCAGCTCCAGGGCGTGCATGAACCGGTTTTCAAAGATGGTCTCCCGGATCAGGCTGGTGCTGTGAGCGACGCTCATCAAAGCCATCATCTGTGCCTGGACATCGGTGGGAAAACCGGGGTAGGGAGCGGTGGCCAGATCGACCGACTTGGGGCTTCCGTTCGATTTCACCCTTACCTTTCCCTGTTTCTCAGAGAGGGAAATTCCCGCTTCCGTAAGCTTGGCCACTACTGAGGAAAGCAGTTTCAGAGGACAGTTCTTCAAGGTTATATCCCCCCCGGTAATGCCGGCGGCGATCATAAAGGTGGCCGCCTCGATCCGGTCGGAGATAACCGTGTGCCGGGCGCCGTGAAGCCGCTTTACCCCGGTGGTCCTGATCGTTTCAGTGCCGGCGCCGCTGATTTTGGCTCCCATTTTGTTCAGGAAATCAGCCAGATCCGCGACTTCCGGTTCCCGGGCGGCGTTCTCTATGACCGTCTCTCCTTCGGCCAGGACAGCGGCCATCATCAGGTTCTCCGTTCCGGTGACCGTTTCCACGTCGAAAATCAGGTGCCCCCCCTTCAATTTTCCGGCCGAACCTTCGATATACCCATGTTCGACTTTGATCTTCGCTCCCAGGCCGGCCAATCCCCTGAGGTGCAGATTTACCGGCCGGCTGCCGATCGCGCAGCCCCCGGGAAGGGAGACATGAGCCTGTCCTCTTTTGGTCAGCAACGGCCCCAGCACCAGGATGGACGCCCTCATCTTCCTTACCAGATCGTAGGGGGCGGCAAAGGGAGCCGAATCCACAGGGGTTACCTCCAGAACCCCCGTTTGCAGATAACGGGATTTTACTCCCAGAAGAGACAGCAGGCTGCGGAAGGTTTCCACATCCTTCAGGTCGGGAACATTGGAAATGACGCAAGGCTCATCCGTCAATAAACAGGCCGCCAGAATCGGCAGGGCAGCGTTCTTCGCCCCGCTGACAGAGACCTCTCCGGTAAGTCTTGCCCCTCCCTTGATGATGATCCTGTCCAAAAAGCTGGACTCCCAAAGGCTTATACATTAAAATACAGCAAAATATAATAGGCTATTTTATCATCGGCCCTTTAATAATTAAAGGAATTTCCTTATTCTATGCTGATAGTTCAGAAATATGGCGGCACTTCTCTGGAAACGCCGGAGTTACTTGGCCGGGCGGCTGCTCGGATTATCAAAGCCCGGCGGGCGGGAAATCAGGTGGTGGTGGTGGTTTCCGCCATGGGGCATGAGACCGACCGGCTGGTGAAATTAGCGAAGGGGGTTTGTTCCCAACCTTCGGAACGGGAATATGATATGCTGCTTTCCACAGGAGAGCAGGTTTCCATAGCTCTGCTGGCCATGGCTCTGCATGACCGGGGTCAACCGGCTACCTCCTTTACCGGACATCAGGTAAGAATCACCACTGACAGCAGCCATACCAAAGCCAGAATCAAAGAGATCGATGTGGAAAGGATTTATGACCGGCTGACCGAAGGGGAGGTGGTAATCGTGGCCGGTTTTCAAGGGATTAACTTACAGGGGGATATAACTACTCTGGGAAGAGGCGGTTCCGATACCACGGCCGTGGCCCTGGCTGCTTCCTTGAAAGCCGGTCTGTGCGAGATTTACACGGATGTGGACGGGGTTTATACCGCGAATCCGGCGATCGTGAAAGACGCCCGGAAAATAGAGAGGATCTCTTACGACGAAATGCTGGAACTGGCCAATCTGGGGGCCAGTGTTTTGCAGCCCCGGGCAGTGGAGTTCGCCTGCAAGTATCAGGTTCCTTTACATGTAAGATGCAGTTTTAACGAAAATGAGGGCACTATGGTGGTAGAAGAGAATAATAATCTGGAACAGGTGCTGGTCAGAGGAACCAGCTTAAAGGAGGATGAGGCCAAAATCACGCTTGACCGGGTTCCCGACCAGCCGGGGTCGGCCGGGGTGATCTTCTCGGCGGTGGCGGAAGCCGGTATAGAGGTGGATATGATTATCCAGAATATCGGAGCCGACGGTTTCGCCAAACTGAGTTTCACCGTTCCCGAAAATGAGGCGGATAAAACCCTGGAGATCATCTCGGAACTCGATTCCCGACATGGAATAAGCAGGGCGAAAATCGACAAGGATATCGTCAAGCTTTCGGTGGTGGGAGTGGGGATGCGCAGCCATTGCGGCGTAGCGGCCAAAATGTTCAGGGCGCTGGCGCACGAGGGCATTAACCTGCTGATGATCAGCACCTCGGAAATCGCCATCTCCTGCGTGGTGGAAGCAAGATACGCCGAACCGGGACTCCGGTGCCTGCATCAAGCCTTTAACTTGCATAATCCCTAACCAATGTCATCCCTGCAAAAGCCCCAGAGCCCCTGATTCATAATCCTTTTCTGGTAAACGGCCAGGTGGATGTGGATCGTTTATTAACCTTTATTACTGAATTCAATGAGTTTATCAACCACCAACCCAAACCGGTTCGAAAAATAAATGACCGGGACATGCGATTATAATGAGACTGTCAATGTCAAATGTGGAGACCTGA
>JBHHXV010000014.1:0-18996 GCA_046757225.1 bacterium | reverse complement strand
ACTTCCGGATGTCTTTTGGTATATCTGGTCATTAATTTTTTAAGCTTGTCATTTAATTTCTGCAGCTTCTTTTCTAATGGTGATAACTTTCGTTTTTTCTGTTGGTATTCCGTATTTTCTTCTTTCTGGGCGAGCTTGCGCTCCAGGGACTCTTTTTGGGCGTAAAGTTCTTCTGTGCGAACCTTGGTGTTTCCTATCGCCAGTTGTATCTTTTCTACTTTTTTAAAACTATCGTTGATGGTTTTGGGAAGCAATCCTTTATTATCGAGACGGAACTTCGCCAGCACGGAACGGGACTTATTTACCTTTTGAGAATAAAAATCCAGGAGCTGTTTCAACACCGGATAAGTGGAAAAAGAAGAACCGTACATTATGTTTATGTCTTGATCAATAAAAAAACCGCAGACCACATTAACTATCTGCATGCATAATCTGGGGTCCTGCCCCATAAACGACACGGTGATTATGTTGTCTATATGACCGATACTTAATCCTTTTATAATACTGTCTGTCAGTGCCTTATACTCCTTGGGGCCTTTAATGTTTTGTTCCAGCCTTAATTTTTTTATGATCTCCTCGATTTTCGGCCGGCTCTTTATTACTCCGACCATGATGTTAAACCGTCTTTGATTGAACGAGGCCGGGGAAAACAACCCCTTCACCGGGTTTATCCCCCGCTCTTCCGATAAAATTCTGGCTCTCGCTTTATATATCTTGGGCAACATCATAGTAAAGATTACACTGAGAGATACCATAATAACAACGGGTATCAGCAGCTGCTTCTTGCGCCTGGAAAAGATCAAGAAGTAATTTATTATTTGATAACTGTCTTCTTCTACAGGCATGAGAGTTAAATTACCGAGCGAATAACCTTCTGAGCGTTCATTTCTTTCCGGGCCAGATCCAGGGTGTTCTCTACGTCCTGCTGCCGGTAAAGCCAATTCCGATAATCAGACAGGCTTTTTCGGGGAGAATGTTCGGGATACCAGCCCAGTTTTTTCATCTTGGAAATATCAGAGAATATATGTCTGGTATCGCCGAACCGGTATTTTCCGGTTACATCAGGAGCACAATCTTTAGAAAATTCCGAGATGGCTGTCTCAGCTAAATCCATTATCGTATAAGGCCGCCCCCCTCCGATGTTAAATACCTGATAATCGGTACGTTTGTCCTCCAACGCCAACAGGTTGGCTTGCAGTACGTCCTCAATGTTAACATAATCTCTTACCTGTTTGCCGTCTTCAAATATTTCAGGAGCCCGGTTGAAATACAGGTTTAAGCAAAATACCCGGCAGGCGCCGGAATAAGCGTTGAAAAATGATTGTCTCGGCCCCTGCACTATTGAATAGCGTAAAGCGCAGGTCGGAATTCCGTATCTGCGTCCCAGGTTTAAAGAGATCATTTCCTGGGAATATTTCGATAAGGCATACTGATTCCGGGGACTGGCAACTGTTTCCGATGATTGAAGCCAGTCAAGCCCTCGATGGCAGTCAGGACAGGTATGTTCCCATTTCTTTCTTTTTAATGCCCTGTCGCTTCTGATATCAGGAAAAAAATTCCGGGCACAGCCGTTGCATCGGTATGCCCCTTCGCCCATAACCGATTGAGATGAGGCAACTACCACTTTACCGACCGGCAGATTATTCTCTACGATAACCTCATATAGCAAAGCGGTCCCCCCGCTGTTTACCGTAAAGAATTTGCTGAAATCAGTTAAATAATCCTGGTAAGCGGCAAAATGGAAAATATAAGCCACCCCTTCCAAAGCCCTGCTTACACAAGCCTTGTCCCTCACGTCTCCCTGGATGAACTCCGCTTCTTTGGGGATGTATGCCGGTTTTTGTTTAAGGTGGTGGGTCGGCTCGGCCAGCGAATCCAAAATCTTTACCTGGTATCCCCGTTTCAACAGCAGATCCACTGTATGGGAGCCGATAAAACCGGCTCCGCCGGTTACCAGTACCTTACCAGCCGGGTAAGCGGTATCGTTCATTTTGGTCGATCCGTCGAAATCCGGAAACAGGCAACTCAATTATTGCAATCATTGTCAATAAAAATATCGGGAGAGAGCTTTTGTACTAGTTCCTCCGGGGTCTTGCTGTCGAATAATACCACGTAATCCACGCAGTCAAGCGAAGAAATAATGTGAGAGCGCTCATTTTCAGATAAGGGAGATTGTCTGTTCAACGATTTTAAAGAATAATCGCTGTTGATTCCTACAATTAAAAAATCACCCTGGTGTCTGGCTTTTTGAAAGAATTTGACGAATTCATATTTAAGGATATTAAAATGTCCGTGGGTAAATACAAATTTCTTTCCTGTCTGTTGTTTGGCTGTTATTATTTTTTTCAAAGAATCCGGATCGATGATTTTATTCCTGAAATAGTATCTTTGCGTATAGCTGATTATTTCTTCCGGGACAACGGCGGCGGTTCCCACCTTTCCCACAACAATACCGGCAGCCATGTTAGCTATGGTGGCGGCGACTTCATAAGAAACTTTACCGGCCAGGCTTAGCCCCATGACCGCCGCCACAGTATCCCCGGCGCCGGATACATCAAACACGTCTCTGGCTATCGCCGGAATGGTAACCGGTCTTTTTCCCTGTCGAACCAAGGTCATTCCCTCGGAACTGCGGGTAACCAGAACAGAATCAAAGGAATGTTTTTCTATCAGATAATCGGCGGCCTTGATCAGCTCGTCCTCAGTCTTTATGGGCCGGCCGTATTCCTGAGATATTTCTCTGAGGTTGGGAGTAATCATGGTGGCCTCTCTATAACGGGCATAATTTTTCCCTTTGGGATCCACTACCAGGGGAAGCCTTCTTTCCCGGCAGCAGGCGGTTATTTTATTTATCAGCGGTCTGGTAATTACCCCTTTGGCGTAATCGGAAACAATAACCGCGTCAAACTGAGAAACGTTCTTAACGAAATACTGGAAAATATGCTTTTGAGTTTTCTCTGAAACCGGTTTATTTACCTCCCAGTCGATTCGGAGCACCTGCTGGTTCATGGGGCCGATGATTCTGGTCTTCCTGGTGGTGGGGCGGTTATCGTCTACCACTATCCCCGCGGTATCGATATTTGAATCTTCCAGTTTTTTTCTCAACCGCCGGCCGTCGCTGTTGTTACCGATAACCCCGCAGACCGAAACCGCAGCGTTGAGAGAAACGATGTTCTCAGCCACGTTTCCCGCTCCGCCTATGGTAAATTTCTCTTTTTTCACCTCCACCACCTGAACCGGCGCTTCCGGAGATATTCTTTCTACGTTGCCCACGATATATTCGTCCAGCATAAGATCGCCGACTACCAATAAACGTTTTGTAGAATAACTTCGCACTATTTTTTCTATCTGTTCCACGTTCATATTTATTTAGAAATGCCTTTTTCAAAGAGACGCAGTTGCTTTTTCCGCTTCCAGGGGAGTTTTATGGGATATTCTCCGGAAAAGCAGGCTGTACAAAAATGATTTCTTCCATTGCTGACCGCTTCCATCATCCCCTGGTAGCTGAGATAGCCCAAGCTGTCCGTGGAAAGGAATTCGGATATCGCCTCCACCGTATTGGTGGAGGCGATCAGTTCCTTTCTGGTAGGGGTGTCAATACCGTAAAAGCAGGGAAACCGGCTGGGCGGAGCGCTGATGCGCATATGCACCTCCCTGGCTCCGGCGTTCCTGATCATTTCCACTATTTTCCGGCTGGTGGTGCCTCTTACGATCGAATCATCCACCACCACGATTTTTTTACCCTTGACGATACTTTTTACCGGATTCAGTTTGATTTTCACCCCGAAATGGCGGATCGCCTGCTGGGGTTCGATAAAGGTGCGTCCCACATAGTGATTTCTAATCAGTCCCCGTTCATAAGGGATTCCCGATTCTTCAGCGAACCCCATGGCCGCGTAAATACCGGAATCGGGAACCGGAATAACGTAATCCGCCCCTACTGCGGTCTCCTGGGCCAGTTTTTTCCCCAGCCGCCTCCTTACCTGGGTGATGCTCTGTTCATCCAGTTCACTGTCCGGTCTGGCGAAATAGATATGCTCGAAGATACATAAGCTTTCTTTTGCCTTGGGAAAAGGGGAAAAGGATTGCACGCCGTTTTTATCGATCACTACTACTTCCCCGGGTTTTATATTGCGAATGAACGAAGCGCCGATCAGGTCCAGGGCGCAGGTTTCCGAGGATAAGACATAGGCGCCGTTCAGTTTTCCCAGGCAAAGCGGCCTGAACCCGCGGGGGTCGCGGATTCCGATCAGTTTATCTTCGTTCATTAACAGCATCGAATAAGCGCCGGAAACCTGGGCAAGGGCTTCCACCAGGGCGCTTTCAAAATCGGGCAGCTTGGATTTGGCCATCAGGTGGATGATGATTTCAGTGTCGGCGGTGGAATGGAAGATCGAGCCTTCTTTTTCTAATTTCTCTCTCAATTGGTTGGCGTTCAGGAGATTGCCGTTGTGAGCGATAGCCAGCGACCCCCGGGCGTAGTCCACCACCAGCGGCTGGACATTCCGGAGGGAGCTGTCTCCGGCGGTCGAGTATCTCACATGCCCCAGGGCCGCTCCCCCGGTTAAGGCTTCCAGATGAGATTGGTCGAACACGTCCGCCACCAGACCCAGACCGCGCTGCAGGTGGAAATATTTACCGTCGTTGGAGACGATGCCCGCTCCTTCCTGACCCCGGTGCTGTAAGGCGTACAACCCTAAATAAGTTAGAACAGAGGCCTCGGGGTGTCCGAAAACACCGAAAACACCGCATTCGTCCCGAAATTTGTCGAACATTCAATCAGTTGTCAGCTGTGGTAGATTAAAATTCTTTGATCTGTTTTCGGTAAGCATCAAAATTTCTTTTGGTTTCCCTCAGGGAATCGCCGCCGAATTTTTCCAGCAATACTTGAGCGATAGTATATGCGGCCACCGCCTCACCGATCACCGCGGCCGCCGGTGCCGCGCAGACATCGGAGCGCTCGTAGGCTGCTTCCTCGGGCTGCCTGGTATCGATATCCACGCTGTGAAGCGGTTTCCTCAGGGTAGGAATCGGTTTCATCACCGCCCGGATTACCAGGTCTTCGCCATTGGACATTCCCCCTTCGATCCCGCCGGCATTGTTGGTGTGATGGGAAAAGGCGCCGTCTTCGCAGAAAATTTCATCATGAACCTGGGATCCGGATAATATTCCGTAGCCGAAACCGAGACCGATTTCCACTCCTTTGACCGCCTGGATGCTCATGAATGAACCGGCCAGCAACCCGTCCAGTTTGCGGTCCCAGTGTACATGAGACCCCAGCCCCGGAATTATTCCCTGAACGATCACCTCGAAAACGCCGCCCACCGAATCCTTGTCCGCTATCGCCCGGTCGATTCGGGCGACCATCGCTTTAGAGGCCTCTTCATCAACGCATCTGACCTTTGACTTTTCCGCTCTGGCCCAGAAATCTTCCGGTGAGACCAACCGGTCTCTTTCAGTGTAACCACGCCCCCAAATCCCGCCGATCATAATTACATGGCTGTTGATAGTAATTCCGAAGTGGGAAAGAAACTGCCGGCAGACTGCCCCGACCGCTACCCGGATAGCGGTTTCCCGGGCGGATGAGCGCTCGAGAATATTGCGGATATCACGGTGATTGTATTTCAGGGCTCCCGGGAGGTCGGCATGACCCGGTCTGGGGCGGACCACCCGCTGGGAATCGTTCCGCTCCTTGGGCGTAACCGACATTTTCTCCTGCCAGTTTTCCCAATCCCGGTTGGTTATATTCAAGCAGACCGGAGAACCCAGAGTCTGTCCGAACCGCACCCCGGCGGTTATTTCGCACCGGTCTCTCTCAATCTTCATACGGCCGCCCCGGCCGTATCCCTGCTGACGGCGGCCCAGCTCCCGGTTAAGGGCTTCCACATCAATGTCCAGGCCGGAAGGCAACCCTTCCAGAACGGCGGTAAGCCTGGGGCCGTGCGATTCACCGGCGTTTAAATATCTTAACATAAATTAATTGACGGTCTTTTCAGGCAATTGGGGGATGGCCGCTATTTTTTTCCGGGCCTCCTCAATCAGTCCTTTGACGGCCTTTGCTTGCGGATGGTCAGGCGCTGCCTTCAGAAAATCCTGCCAGACCTTTATCGCTTTCTCGCTGTCTTTCAGGTCGTAGTGAAGGATAATTCCCAGATTCATCTTGGCGATCAGATGCCGGGAATCGTTTTTTATCACCTCGTTTAAGAGAGAAACCGCCTGGTCGGATTTGCCGGAACGGCGGTACATAACCGCCAGATCAACCTTGGCGTTGTTGTTAGCCGGGTCTATGGCCAGGTATTTCCGGTAATAATTTATAGCTTCCGGGTACCTGTCTGCGTCAAAATACATATTAGCCAGCCCCAGAATGGCTGTTTTATCCCGGGGATTTTTCTCCAGCAGCTTTTCGTATTCCTTGATAGCGTGCTCCCGCTGCTTCCGGCTGATAACCTCGCTCTGCCCATAACCGCCCGGGGGGCTTTGCTTATTGTTGCCGGTTTGAGGGGGAGCGCCCTGATAACCGGTTACTGCTTTTTTATCAGGGAACAGCTTGGGAAAGGCTATTCCTAAAATAAAGCCCAAGATAAGAGCGCCTACCGCTATGGGGATGGTTTCTTTTTTCATTTATTATCCTTACAGGTTTTATTATTATTCAAAACTATTCTGTTGCTGCCCGATCTTTTGGCCTGGTACAGCAGGTCGTCAGCGGCTTTCAGCAGATCGTTTTCGGTCATTCCCGGCCCAAGATCGGCGATTCCGAAGGAAACAGTGGCTATGCACGCCTTGTCTTTTTTGCCGAAGGTTCTGCTTTCCAGCCGGCGGCGGATGCGGTCAACGCTGACCGCCGCTTCTGAAGCCGATATATAGGGAAAGATGATACAGAACTCATCTCCTCCAAACCTTCCGACTATGTCTTCGGAACGAAGCTCCTCGGTCATCAGCTTACCGAATTCAGCCAGCACGTCATCTCCTGTCAGGTGTCCGCAGCCGTCATTGATCGATTTCAAGCCGTCCAGGTCGCACAGGCAAACGCTCAAGGGGCTGCCGTGGCGCCTGGCCGAATGAACGGAAGAGATCAGGCGTTTTATCAGATACCGGCGGTTCAACAGACCGGTCAGGGAATCGTAAGCCGCTTCCACTTTCAAGCGCTCTTCACTTTCCCGGAGGGCTTCCAGGGTTTGTTTGTGTTCAATGGCGTAACGGAGGGAGCGTTCCAGCAGAGGCGGGCTGAGCACCCCTTTTTCCAGGTAATCGGCGGCTCCGGCCTTCATCGCATCCAGGTCCACTTCGCTGTCTCCCAGCCCGGTCAGCAGGATCAGGGGGAATTTACAGCCGGCGGCCACGCCTTCGCGCAATAAATCCAGTCCGTTATGTTCTCCCAAACAATAGTCGATTAAACAGACATCGTACTGGCTGCTCCGGCAGACCGCTCCCCGTCCTTTTTTGTAGCTGTCCGCCCACTCCAGGAAGTACCTGTCCGGGCCGATTTCTTTGAGCAGGTCTCCGATGATGAGATAGTAATCCTCGTCATCATCCACCAGCAGTACTTTGACAGGGTAATTATCCATGCTGCTGTTTACCATACTCTGATGGAAGCTCCACAATTTCCAGCCAATATTTTCCCAGGGTTTTCATAACCTCGATCAGGCCTTCGAAGGTTACCGGTTTGGCGATGTAGGAATTAGCTCCCAGGTCATACGATCGATAAATATCTTTATCGGCTTTTGAGGTCGTCAGAATTATCACGGAAATACATCGCAGTTTCGGGTCGGACTTGATTTCCCTGAGCGCTTCCATCCCGTCCTTTCTGGGCATGTTCAGATCAAGCAGGATCAAATCCGGCCGGAGAGATTCATCAGAGTTTACATATTGCTCCCGCCGATAGAGGTAGTCCATCAGTTCTTCGCCATCCTTCACAAAGTCCAGGTGGTTAATTTGGTCAAAACTTAAGAGGGCTTCCTTGAAGGCCTCTTCTATCAGTATCCGGTCGTCCGGGTCATCATCCGCCAGCAGAATGCGGACCGGTTTTCCTTTTGTGGTCATGTATCAGCTTCTCCTTTTAGTTGTTTTAAGGGCAAGGTGACTGTAAAGGTGGCCCCTTTGCCCGGAACGCCGGTCGCCGCGATAGTTCCCCCGTGGTGGTCCGTTATTTTCCGGCAGATTGCCAGGCCGATTCCCGTACCATCGTATTCTTCACGGCTGTGCAGACGCTGAAAGATTTCAAAGATGCGATCCAGGTACTTTTCATCAAAACCGATGCCGTTATCTTTCACCAGGATCTCACAGCTCTTTGGCTCTCCCTTAATAAGTTTACCACAAATGTTTATGGTCGGCGCTCCCTCTTTCAGACGATATTTTATGGCGTTGCTGATCAGGTTCTGAAACAACTGCCGCATTTGAAAGGGTTCGGCCTCGACAGTGGGCAATTCCTTCACCACTATTTGCGTTCCGGTTTCTTTTATCGGCACCTCCAGGTCGGAGATGATTTTCAGGATCACCTCGTTTAGATCTATGGAAGCGAAAGGAAGGGGGTGTTTGGCCACCAGCGAAAAAGTGAGCAGGTCGGTTATCAGGGTCTGCATCCGCTTAGTTGCTTTCAGCATTCTTTCCAGATATTCCCCTCCGTCCTTGCCCAACTGGCCGCCGAACCTGGATTGCAGGCGGCTGCCGAAGGCCTGCACCTTTCGGAGGGGTTCCTGCAGGTCGTGGGAAGCTATGGAGGCGAAGTCCTCCAGTTCCTGGTTGCTCCGTTTTAGTTCCTCGGCAATATCCTCCAGTCTTTCCTGGAACTGTTTGCGTTTGGTGATGTCATGGACAAAAGCGGTGAATCTTATCTCTTTTCCCGCTTGTATCGGCGAAGAAATCGACAGTTCCACCGGGAACTCATGGCCGTCCTTGTGTATGGCGGTAGTCTCTATCCGCCGGTTAAACATCACCCCTTGACCGGTTTCCCGAAAGCGCTTCAACCCTTCCCGGTGGGCCTGCCGGGATGGGGGGGGAACGATGGTCTCATCCAGGTAGCGCCCGAGGATTTCCGAACCGGACCAGCCGAAGACAGCCTCCGCCCTGCCTCCCCAGTTGGTGACAAACCCCTGGGCGTTTATGGTAATAACCGCGTCCAGAGCGGTATCCACGATCAGCCGGTTATTTCTTTCGCTTTCCTGCAGGGCTTCTTTCGTAGCTTCTGAATGAAGAACCTGGGCGGTGGTATTGGCCAGGCTTTCCAGCAGGGCGTCCTCATCATTAGTAATCGGCTGCTTGGAGAAAAGCGCCAGTACACCGATCGGCTTCCCGTCAGGGGAAAGCAGCCGATAACCGGCAAAAGAAACCAGGCCCAGCTCTCTGTCCCATTTATGGTTGTGAATGCTGGGATCCCGGGTAATATCGTTGGTAAGAAATTTTTTTTCTTTACCGGCGGCCACCTGCCCGATCTTGTAGCACCCGAAAGGCACCCGGCCATGTTCTTTACCGTCGATGTGGTTATAACGCTCCGAACTGGCCGTGAGGTGGAGGCACATATCCCGGTGACGGCATATATGCTCCTCTTCCGAAGCCTCGGTATGCAGGCAGCCGGAATCGCAGAGATCTCCCGGTTTTATAATCCAGACACGGCAGAAATCCGCCTGGAAAGCATCTATTGCCGTTTGGGTGACAGCGCTAAGTTTTTCCTTTAAATCGGAGGATGCCAGCAGACTTTCTTTGAGGTTATTCAACTTCTGCTGGCGTTCCGATGCCCGTTCAAGCTTCTGTTCCACCTTTCTGCGCTCTTCGATATGTTGGACCAGCGGCTTGAACAGGACATAGTAAAGGCTGGGAGCTATCAGACCCACCAGCATCAGGGAATCGATAAACATCTCGGTTACTGGGGACAGAGGCGGAAGGATGAACAACAGAAACATTACCAATGTCTCGGTGAGAAATATTAAAAGCGCCATGAGGGCGACCAGCCGGACAGGAACCGAGGAAAAATATATCTCCCCGCTTTCTTGCCCGTTGAGCTGGTTTTTAATTGGCTGGAATTTACTTTTTTTGAGATCGTTCATTTGAAACTCAGCTATACTGTTTCAGTATCATACCAAGAATAAACCAAAATCAACCAGATTACAAAAAAAAATTGAAACCGGAATCTTATGAATTGACAGGGTGTCTCCCGAATGGTATCTTACTGTTTTCGGGATTTTGGTTTAACCGTTTAAGAGAGAGGTCTGGTTATGAAAAAGGAAAGCGAAGATATTATCAGTGAAACCGAAAACAAGGAAGTCATTTCCTACCGGTTGAAATGCTCGGAATCGGGAAACGGCCTTTCCCATTACATTATGTACGGTGACGTGCCTGAAGAAGCTTAAATATGGCCCTTCCTTTATCCACTCCGCCGGCCATCGGGTTTTTGCTTCCCGGGGAACAGTCACCCTTAAGATTTCGGCACATTTCCGCTGACTGGACCGTGCTGCTGGACCCGGAAACCGCTTTCTGGGCGCTGGCTCACAGAAACGGCCGGGAAGAAGAGAACCTGCTGCAACAGGCCTTGCCCCTGTTTGAAAAACAACGCCAAAGCCTGAAGGCCGAAATGACCCGTTTCCGGGAAAAGATCGATCTCTCCGCCGTTTATATAAACGCCACCGACCGGTGCAATGCCAACTGCTCCTATTGTTATATCCCTGAAGAAGACCGTCAGAACGGTATTAACATGGATGTGACAGACCTGCGGGCGGCTTTGACGAAAATCGAGGAATATCATAAAAAGACCTGCCTGGAGAAAAACCGGCAGCCGGTGATCGTTTTCCACGGCAGCGAACCGATGATCGTCAAGGACAATCTCTTTAAGGTAATAGAAGAATTTTCCGGACGGATGCGGTTCGGGATTCAGACCAACGCCACCCTGCTGGAAGAGGAAGACGTCCGTTTCCTGATGGAAAACCGGGTGAGCGTCGGGATTTCTCTGGATTCGTCTTCCCGGGAGAAAAACCGGCTGGCGCGGGAGGGAAACAAAGATTCCTACCGCTGCGCGGTAAAGGCTTTGGAATGGTTCAACGGTTATCCCGGTTTAAGCGTGATCTGCACCATTACCAGGCATAACGTGAACGAGCTGGCGGAAACGCTGAAATTTCTCCACTACCATAATGTAAAGGCGGTCCTGATGAACCCGGTGCGCTGCACCGCTCAAGGGACAGAGGAGTTACGCCCCGGCAACGGGGAGCTTTTCCGGGGTTTTACGGAGGCGGTAAAGACCTCGCTGGATTTGAACAAAACCACCGGTAGAAAGATAATAATCAGCGATTTCGCCAATATCATTCTGACCATTATCGCCCCGACCGCCCGGAGGCTGATGTGCGACATTACCCCCTGCGGTGGAGCCCGGCGCTTTTTCACGGTCATGAGCGATATGAGCGCCACCCCCTGCGGCGAGTTTATCGGCCTCAAGGAGTTCCGCACCCATAACCTTAAAAACGATTCGGTCGAGGAGATTCTGGACTCTCCGGCCTTCAAGCTGGTCAGGGAGCGGGTGGTGGAAAATATTGAGGAATGCCGGGAATGTCTTTACCGAAATCTCTGCGGAGCGCCCTGCCCGGCGGAGGTTTATTCCCAGACCGGCAAGCTGAACAACCCTTCTCCTTACTGCGAGTACTACCAGAAACTGATCGATTTCGCCTTTGAGCTGATCGCCGAAGGCGAGGTAAAGCATCTGCTCCGCCAGGAGATGTTGAACGGCATGCAGCCGATCTATGATATCGCTCCCGCCGCCTGACAGCGCAAGCACTTATTCCGGGTCAGTGAAAAAAACCTTATGCCACAGGCAGAAGGAGAACAGGGACCAGAACTGGCGGCGGTAGAACTGATTGTTTAAATCCCGGCTCAGGATATGCTCCACATAACTCCAGTTAAAGAAACCTGATGAGCCGATAGTTTCTTTATTCAGCACCTCAGCCACCTTATCTTTCAAATCTCCGGCCGACCAACTGCCTACCGGAACCGTAAACCCGGTCTTTTTCCGGCGGCAGATCGTTTGGGGAACGATCCCCTGCATGGCGCGGCGGAGAACAAGCTTGTCCTGAGACCGTTTCAGCTTGTATTTTGAGGGAATCCTGGCCATCAGTTCCACCAGCTCATGGTCCAGGTAGGGAACCCGGGCCTCCACCGCGTTGGCCATGCTCATCTTGTCGTTTTTGAGCAGCAGGTCGTCAGGCAGCCAGGTCTTTATATCCAGGCGCAGCAGCTGGCTCAACAAATCCTCGTCAGTTTCAAAATACGGCCGGATAAATTTCTCCATCGGCTCCAGCTGGCGGCAGACTTTTTTATATCTGTCGGTGTAGAGCAGCTCTTTTTCCTCGTCGGAAAAAACCGAAACCAGTTTCATGTAAGCCTCAGCCCGGTCTTTACCGGAACCGAGAGCGGACAGGAGGCGATACAGGTCGATTCTGCCGCTGAAAATCGCCCCCAGGGAGTTCCAGCCGAACCCGGGCAGAAGGTGCTGAATTCCGGCCGCCCAGGTTAATACCTTGTATTTGGGGTAGCCGGCCAGCAGTTCGTCCGCGCCCTCACCGGAGAGGACCACGGTCACATGCTGTTTGGTAAGCTTGGACATCAGGTAGGTGGGGATTACCGCCGCGTCCGCCAGCGGCTCGTCCAGGTGCCAGACGATTTTGTCCAGCAAGTCGCCGGTATATTCTTCCGCGTACAGGGTATGATGATTGGTCTGGAAATGATCGGCTACGATTCGGGCGTATTCCAGTTCATTGTATTTCTCTTCCGCGAAACCGACGGAGAAGCTCTCCACCGCTTTTTCCGACAGTCCGCTCATCAGGGCCACGATAAAGCTGGAGTCCAGCCCCCCGGAGAGGTAAGCTCCCAGAGGAACCTCGCTCATCAACCTGAGCTTGATCGATTGTTCCAGCTTTTCCCGGAAGGCCTGGCTGAAATCGGTCAGGGACGGGCGGTGATCCGGTTCAAAATGGATATCCCAGTATTGACCGATCCGGAGTCCGCCTTCCCGGTAACACAGAAAGTGGCCGGCCTGGAGTTTCTTAATTTTCTTGAAACAGGTTTCCGGCCCCGGGACATAGCGGAAGCTCAGATAACGATCCAGAGCCGGTTCATTGAGCCGGGGTTTTAAGCCGGTATATTGCAGCAGCGATTTGATTTCCGAGCCGAACAGGAATTTTCCGTCAACCTCCGCGTAATACAGCGGTTTTATTCCCAGGCGGTCACGGGCGATAAAAATCTCTCTTCGTTTATCGTCCCAGAGAGCGAAGGCGAACATCCCCCTTAATCTCTTGACGCATTCCCGGCCATACTCCTCGTACAAATGAACGATCGTTTCCGTGTCGCTGTCCGTATAGAACCGGTGCCCCTTTTTTTCCAGCTCCTTTTTCAGGTCCCGGTAATTATAAATCTCCCCGTTGAAAACTATCCATAAGCTGTTATCTTCATTATGGATCGGCTGGTGACCTTTCTCCAGATCGATAATGCTGAGGCGCCGGTGCCCCAGACCCACGTTCCCGGCGCAGTAAAGGCCGGAATCGTCAGGCCCCCGGTGGGAAATTACCCCGCACATCCTTTCCAGGAGTTTTTCATCGGAAAAACCGACTGTTCCGCAGATACCGCACATTAAGCAACAATCTTTCTATAAAGGGCCAGATACTTCATCGCCTGCTTATGCCAGCCGAATTCCAGCGCGCTCTCCCGGGATTTCCCGCTCATCTTTTTTCTTAATCCCGCATCGGTCATTATTTCCCGCACCGCCCGGGAAATGGCTCCCGAATCCTCCATAGGGATAATAATACCGTTGTCCCTGATCAATTCGTCGGTGCCGCCGGTATCGGTGGTGATCACCGGCAGAGCGCAGGCCATCGCCTCCAGCACCGTATTGGACATCCCCTCGTTTTTGGAGGGCAGAACAAACAGGTCCGCATTCCTATAATATTCCGGCAGGTGGCGGTGTTCCACAAACCCCGGGAAATCCACCCGGTCGTATACGCCCAGCTCCCTGGCCAGCAGTTTCAGCTTGTTTTGCAGGTTCCCCTCCCCGATAATCGTCAGCTTTGTCCGGGGATTCGGGATTTCCGGCAGCGCCTTGATAAGATAGTCGAGACCCTTTCTTTCGATCAGCCGGGAGACGGTAATTATGTTGAACTCGTCTGCCTCAGCCGGTCTGTTTTCTTGAGGGGCGAATTCCCCGGTATCGATCCCGTTATAGATTATCCCGATCTCCTGAAGAGGAGCGGTCTGGGCGGCCAGCAGCTTAAGCCCCCGGCTGTTGGCCACCACTTCTCGGCTCCGGCTCCAGATCTTTTTAAACAGAGGGGTGAGGAAAACGTATTCCCAGGAAAACCGGTTGTTGAAGCCCGGCACGTCCGATCCCCTCAGGGAAACGATATAAGGGAGTTTCTTTCTCAACCGGTAAGCGACCAGTCCGGAGGGAAACCCGAAAAAGGCGTGGCAGAGATCGTATTCAGTTTTTTTTATCAGGGAACGAGAGTAGGTATAGGCCTTGAACAGGTATTCGATTACCTCCCGGTGAGTCCAGTAATGAAGCCGCTTTTTATGAATATCCAGCTTGTGCAGGCGGATATTGGGAGAAAAATTCTCTATTCCCGGACTGTTCCAGGAGGCGGTGACCAGATCGATTTCCAGATCCGGGACAGTACTGAATTCCTTGAAGAAATAGCGGGTGGCATTGGCTCCCCCGCCACCGATGGGCGGAAATTCATAATTTAAAAAAAGGACTTTCACAGGATGACCCTCAAAGTCCAATGGTCTCCTCAATATTATAAATCGGTTTTTTCTGGCTTTCGTGATAGGTTCTGATGTTGATTTCTCCCAGAAGACCCATGGTAATAAACTGTACCCCCACCAGGATAAATAAGATGGTCAGAAACAGCAACGGGTTTTCGGTCATATCGTAATGGTAGATGAATTTGGTAAGAATCAATCCGGCAAAGGAGGTTCCTCCCAATCCCAGTGAAATAAGCCCCAGCCCGCCGAAGATCTGAATCGGCCGGGTGGAATAGCTGAGCAGAAATTTAACGTTGATCAGGTCCAGGATTACCCTGTAGATACGCCCCAGCCCGTATTTCGATGTTCCATGCTTACGGGGGCGGTGATTGACCACGATTTCAGTCACGTTAACCCCCATCCAACTGGCCAGAGCGGGAATAAACTGGTGGGCCTCCCCGTACAGATGGAGGTTTTTCACCACCTCCTTTTTATAAACCTTCAGGGTGCAGCCGTAATCATGGAGATGAACCCCGGTAAGTTTGGAAATCAGCAGGTTGGCGGCCAGGGAAGGAATCTTCCTGGTAATGAAATCATCCTGCCGGTCCTGCCGCCAGCCGCTGACGATTTCATACCCTTGATCAGCCAGTTCCAGCATCTTTTTTATATCCCGGGGGTCGTTTTGCAGGTCACCGTCCAGGGTAACCACGTAATCGCCTTTGGCAAAATGAAACCCGGCCGTTAAAGCGGCCGTCTGCCCATAGTTTCTCCGGAAACGGACGACCTTTATGGTTTGGTCTTTTCCGGCTATTTCTTTCAAGATCGAAAAGCCGGTATCCTTGCTGCCGTCATCGATTATGATAATCTCGTATTTCTTCCCCAACTCCTCCAGGCTCTGCCTGAGTTCCTGGCAAAGAACGGGAATATTATCTTTCTCATTAAAAATAGGAACCACTATCGAAACAAACAAACGACATCTCCTCAGTAATTTTAATCAATTCTATCTTAGGGCAAGACAAGTAATAAATCAAGAAACAGTTGTTTTGGCTTCCTTGGCGGAAACGATGGCGAACCTGCTGCTGACCGGGCCGATCACTTCGTTAACCGTAACCGCAGCCAGCACGATAACGTTTATTAAAGAGCCGTATTGAGGGAAGCGGTTTTGAACGGCCATTACCAAAGCGATAGCTACCCCCGCTTGAGGAAGCATGGCCAGTCCCAGATATTTTCTTACCACATCAGGGGAACGGGAAATCCTGGCCCCCAACATTACTCCCCCTATTTTCCCGGCCGCCCGGGAAAGCACATATATTAACGCCACAGAGATATTAAGATACAGAATCTTGATGTCCAGGCTGGCCCCGGCCAGGGTAAAAAACATGACGAAGACCATAAGTTCGATATCCTGAAAAAAGGGAAACAGGTTTCCCCGCTTATTGAAATTGGCCAGAACCATCCCGGTGGACATATTAAGTAAAAGCGCGGAAAGACCGGCTAACTCGCCCAGTTCTCCAGCCAGAAACGCTATCCCGATAACGATCAACAGGACTTCATGCCTGCTGGAAAACCTCCTGAGCAGTTTCAGGATGAAAAACCCGATCGCCCCTCCGGTGGCCACAGAGCCGATTATCTCCCATAGTGGCTGCAAGAGCAACAGGATGCTCGCGTTTCCTTTGACCATCAAATTTACTATGGCTGAGATTATTCCGAACAGAATCAGACAGGCGGCGTCATCCAGGGCCACCACCATCAGCAGGGTTTCCGTAAGAGGCCCGCAGGCTTCCAATTCCTCGATTACGGTTATGGTGGCGGCCGGAGCGGTAGCGGAAGCGATCGCCCCCAGCAGCAGGCAAAGTTCGAGAGGCAGGGGAAACAGCAGGCCGGTAACCAGAGTGACTACCAGAAAGGTTCCGACAACCTGAAACAAGGTGATGGTAATCACGCTCCGGCCGATTTTTCTCAGATGCTTTATTTTTATGCTGCCCCCGATTATCAGGGCGACAACGCTTAATCCCAGGACTTCTATGAACCGGTATTGTTCCAGGTGATGGGAATTAATCAGGTCAAGATATCCCAGCAGAATCCCGGCCAGCAGATAGCCGGTTACCTCCGGAAACCTCAGTTTGCTCACCAGTTTGCCGCCGGAAAAACCGCCCAGCAGCAAAACCCCCAGGGCGATTACGTCGTTCTTGAATAAATCGATCAGCTGGTCCATGGCGCTTTTTTCCCCGCCAGGATATAGTGGGTATGGGTCAGGTATTGCAGGAGCGATGAGGGCCAGTAGGATAAAAAGGTTTGAGTGATCGATGGTTGGGGAAGTTTTATCAAAGGGAGGATTTTATAATCTCCCAGGTGTTGATCCAGGTTTTTCTTGAGCTTGGAATAACTTAAAGGAACAATGTCGTCAAAGGGAAAATCCTTCAGCCATAAAGAAAACCGGTGAGCCAGCCGGTGCGGGAGGAACCCCAGCCACCATATCCCGGTATGAAACTCGGCGGTAAACAGGTTGTATCGATTACAGGAATCCCCGATAAAATACCCTTTCTCCGCCAATGTCCGATTGATCTCCCGGAAGGTGACCGGTTGATCGTCCACGTGTTCGATTACCGCCTGGGAGTTGACGATATCAAAGCTGTTATCGGGAAAGGGCAGTTTCCTGGACAGGCATCCGGCAAAGAAAATATTGTTTATTCCTTTTTCCAGACAGTACTTCCGGGCGATCAACAGAGAGGCCATATCCATATCAGTGGCCACGATCAACTCAAATTCCCGGGAGGCGTTGATCGCCCAGGAGCCACGGCCGCAGCCGATATCCAGGGCGGTTTTGCGCTTGAGAGGGTGTTCGATGAGCTTCATCAGAAAATCCGAGACGAAAACCTGGTCCGCCCCCTGTTTCATAATGAATTTTTCTTCGTATTCCTCCAGGTATTTTTTCTTTTCTTTTTCGTTAAGACTCTGAAACCGCTTGGCTCTGCGTAATTCCCAGGGAAGAATATCTTTGGCGGTGGTAGAATCCAGTTTTTCCTGTAACTGGAAAAAACTCAGGCGGTCGAAATCTTTTTCTATGTCCCGTAAGAGCTTGTCTTCTCCCGGGTACAGTTCCCCCTCTTTGAAATTGGGAACTTCCGCATAAACCTGAAAGGTTTTTCCGCATCCCTGACATAAAAAAGATCCCGGCTTTCTGGTTAAGCTTTCATGACAGAACGGGCAGCAGAATATTTCCTCTATCTTATTCATATGAGTATGGTTAAACGATCGCTAAAGCCCGGCAGGGAGAGCCGTCAGAGTGCTCGACGAGCAAAGGAACGGTCAAGAGAGTGAACCACTGGGGCAGTTGATCCAGATTAACCATGGTCTCGGCGATGATCAAGTCGGGAATTCCCTTGAACATGGTATGGTGGGCTACCTTCTGTTTATGGGCGTCAACCGTTACCGAATCGATCCCCAACACCCTCAGCTCCGGATGTCTTTCCACAATAAGTTCCGCCGCGTCCCGGGTCAGGTAAGGAAAATCAGTATCGATCTGACCGGATTGAATGACCTTTCCATAACCGGTATACAGGACTGCCGCCGAAGAACCGATCATCCGGTTTATATGTCTGCTCAGGCAGGCGGCGTCGATTTCCCTTTTATATTTTATGCCGTTTTTTTCCGCGCACCCGCCCGGGGAACCGGTCAAATCGACCTTGGTTGCCCTGTTGATATAGTGTTCGGCGGGAATGGCGTCCAGGGTCACCCCTTCCGAGAGCTGATGATAAGCCGCGTCCAGATGGGTGCCGTTATGGGTGGACATATTCATAGATAAGATGTTTATGTTGTTCTTTTCCATGGTCCGGGCGGATGAAATGGAAATATTCGGGTCCCCCGGATAAATTCCGGTCTCAGAAGAGAGCGGCAGGGATAAATCGATTACCCGGCCTGATAACAAGTTCAGGTTGGTCATGGCAGCATTCCTTTAATTAATGATATTTGTAATATCATACAGGGTACTACAAATTTTAGGATATTGTCATTAATTTTGCCATCGTTTGACAGAAAAAGTAACCAGGCGGCAAACTTTTCATGACGGGCCATTCGTCATGAAAGTTTAGTATAAAAAGAAGTTTATTGGAAGCTGATAAAAAGTCTCGTTCTTCAAACCTAACAGTGGTTATGATTCCCGAATCATTTTGGATAAGCATGCTGCCCGGTCATGATAGATTGTCGCTAAACCGGCTTTACCTAATTCGTCATAAACCGTGCTCATTTTATACAGGGTGCTGGTAAGAGATACATCATCCTGAATAT
>JBHHXV010000013.1:0-18997 GCA_046757225.1 bacterium | reverse complement strand
TCCCATTCACATTCTTCAAGATAGATGGTTCCCAGGCTGCGTAAAGCCTGTTTGTGGTCGCGGTCTTGTTTGAGAACCTCTTCAAAGGTAGCCACCGCCCGGTCGATGAAGCCGCCGGAACGGTAATCCCGGGCCAGCCCGTTCAATGCCTGTATCTTGATTTCCGGGGAAACGCCGGAGCGGACCGTTACCCCCTGATGCAGCCTGATCGCCCGTTCAATATCCCCTTTCTCCCGGAAGAGATCCCCCAGCTTCAAGTAAAGCTCGGGAAGGGTCGAGCTGATGGAAGCGGTCTTGGAGAATTCGGCGATCGCCTGGTTCGGCTGGCCGGCGATCATATGATTCAAGCCCCTTAAATACCCCTGGACAACCTCCTCCTGGAGGTTATTCTTCCGGTTCTTTGATTTCTTCTTCCTTAACATAAACCGGTTCATCCTCAGGAGTCTCATCCTCCTCTTCATATTCATATTCTCCGGATTCACTCATCCCTGATGAATGAGCATCGGACAGAGGGAGGTTTCTGAGCTCAGCCAGTTCGTTTTCCAGAACCTTTATCTGTCCGGCCTGCTTTTTAAGCACCGACCGGGAGCGGATTTGAGCCATGAGGGTTGAGAGGGAAACCAGAATCGAGCCGATCAGCATTGAACCGGCGATCACCATGGGAACCGGAATGGCCGGGGTCTGATAATCCTGGAAATAAAACCTTAAATAACTGGCCTCTTCCAACATCCATTTGTTCTGCATAAGAACCATAGCGAAAAGGGTGAACACTCCCAACCAGAAAACCATGCGCAAGGCCTGCATTTTTTTAATCCTCTCTGTTAATAAATCATGGTTGTAGGGTACCTTGATGTATAGGAATTTCAAAGTTGCCCATCATATTGCTCAATTACCAGCCTGAATAGACCGGGCCAGATACCCTTTATATTTGTCGGCAAAAAGTTTCGTTTTTCAAACCAGTGTTTATTCCGGACAAACCTTCCGGTAATTTACCCCGGCAGCGGATAAAACGGCTTTACCCTCGAGCACTGCCGGCGAAATCCCGATCGGTTTTAGTTCCATTAATTTAACCACGGCCGGAGAATTTGTCGCTTCCGCCTTGTTTCTGACGTAACTGGCGCACCCGGGGATATCCCTGTTATTTGTTTTTATAATCCAACCGTCGGTTGAACCGGCGCCGAAAGATTCGGTGTAACCGGCCAAGATAAAACCGCTTCTTGTTTCCCTGATTCCCAGGATGGCGTCAAGAGCGCTCCCCCCCCAATTCTTCTGCCAGAGCAGTTTGCCGGTGCTGTTCAGCTTCACCACCCAGCCGTCGTGAATATCTTTTCCCACCGGGTCCTTTTTCCCGACAAGCAGATATCCGCCGTCCGAAGTCTGAACGCCTGCGGTAAGGATCTCATTGAAACTTCCTCCTACGGCGGTTTGCCAGGCGACCCTGCCCTTGCTGTCCAGCTTCACCACCCAACCGTCGTTTCTCCCCTTTCCCCAGGAACTCGCTTTTCCGGTCAGTACCCAGCCGCCGTCCGCGCAGGGGATAACAGAGAAAAATGAATTTGATGAGCTTCCCTGTAAAACTTTCTGCCAGACCGGAGTTCCCCCGGCAGTCAACCTGGCCAGCCAGCCGGATAATATCTTTTTCGGAGCCGATTTGGTGTATCCGCCCACCAATAATCCGCCCTCCGGGCTTTCCGTCACGAAATAAGCCCGGTCGGATGATTTTCCCTTGAAGATCTTCTGCCATTTTACCCGGCCTCCGGCGGTCATCCTTATCACCCAGGCATCTGATTTGCCCTGACCATAAGACCTGGTGAAGCCGGATAAGGCGATGCCCCCGTCACTCATGGCATGAACCGATACCAGGCCGTCGTTTCCTTTTCCTCCTGTTGTTTTCTGCCAGTTGAGGGAACCTGTTTTATCAAGGTTCACCACCCAGCCGTCCTCGCTTCCATCGCTGAAAGAATCGGTTTTGCCGGCCAGAACCAGACTGCCGTCAGCCACTTCGGCTACCGAATAAAATTTATCATTCCTGTTTCCACCCAGGATTTTTTGCCACGCTGCATTGCCATTGCTGCCCAGCTTTACCACCCAGCCGTCATATTTCCCGGCTCCGAAGGAGCTGGTGTAACCGGCCAGAATAAACCCGCCATCAGAGGTGGAAATCAGTGACTCGATCCGGTCATTTCTGCTGCCGCCGAGGATCGCCTGCCAATAACTTTTTTCCCTTTTGGGATGAAAGTTGTCAGGTAACGGGGACTTGGTTTTTCTCCTTTGGATCGGGGCGATTCTTTTACCGGGAAAATACCGGAATGATCTATTCCCCCTCTTGTTGGTAGATAGCCGGCTCTTTTCAGCATGGGGGGGTAAAGGATGGCCCGTTATGAAAGGGAGGGTTTTCCTTTTCGGCCATCTTCTTACCAGCGGTGCCTTTCTGGTTTCGTCGGAATCGTCAACCGGAACAACCGGCTGAGCTTCAGAGATTGTTTCCACTGTGTTTCCGGCGGTATCTTTCGCGTATGAACCGAAAGGAGATCCCCCTGTCAAAATCAGGCCGAAAACAGCCGCCGCAAGTTTTGCTGACCGGATTTCTTTTAAACCCAGTCTCTTCATAAATTCGGAGAACATTATCAAAGCTCAAAGAATATAACATATTTTCAGGTTTGTAAACCGGCCCGAATAATTTTCGGGCGTAGTAACGACCATATCGGTATTTGTCTGAAAAATCAAAGGTAGTACGAGGCGGCGCCCAGAATGGCGGCTTGGTTCTTGAGAGGGGATATTTCCACTTTAAGGGTATGGGCGCTCTCAAACGAGGAGTTACTTAAGACCTTCTTGATTTCCGGAAGAAACCACTTCCCGGCTCCGGCGACACCGCCGCCGATTACCACCAGCTCCGGGTTCAGGATATTACACAGGTTGTGTATTCCCGTCCCTAAATGATACCCGGTCTCAGCGAAGATATTCCGGGCCTGTCCCTCCCCCGCTTCGGCCGCCTGAAAGATCTTATAAGCGGTAATTTCTTCATTACCGCAAAACTCCGCCAGGGAAGAGCCGGGAAATTTTTCGATAATTTCCCGGCCCGTTCTGATTATGGCCGAACCGCTGGCCAGGGTTTCCAGGCAGCCCCGGTTGCCGCATTTACAGGTCGGCCCGGTCTCGGAGATCACCATGTGGCCGATCTCTCCGGCAAACCCTCCGGGGCCGTGAAACAGCTCCCCTCCGATAAAGATACCGCTGCCCACGCCGGTTCCCAGGGTAAGCAACACAAAATTGCCGCATCCCCGAGCGGAACCGTATAATCTTTCGCCCACTGCCGCCATATTGGCGTCATTGTCCACCGCTACCGGACAGGCTTGACTTTTCCTGAAGAAATCAAGCGCTTTAAAGCCATCTATCGGAAGATTAGGGGAATGCCCGATCACCCCTGCCGGGGAAATGGTTCCGGGAATACCGATACCGACCGCGTCGACCGGGACGCACTCCGAACCCAGGATGCCGATAATACGGTTGACCTCTCCGAATAAAGCTTCAGCGCAAGACAAGGGAGTGGGAAAAGAGACATTCTTTATTATACGGCCGTTCCTTACCGCGCCGGCCTTGATAAAGGTGCCTCCTATATCGACGCCGATTAGTGTTTTGCCGGTATCCATAACCTTTTCTCCAACACTGCCGCCTTCAGGGGATATCTGCCGATGAGATTCATCTCCCGGGCGAATTCCTCTATTATTCGATGATTGGTGACCGTAACTTTCAGCCAGACCCCTTTTCCTTTTGGCATGGTAAAGGAGAAATTCTTTGTTCTGGCTTCCAGTGGTTTTAAACTGTTGTCAGAAAGCTTCCTGGCTGCCGGCGTCCATTCCCATTTCTGGCCGACCCGCCATTCTTTTTTAAGAATTACCTTGTCTGAACCGGTTTCCACCCGGCATTCTATCATAATGAATCTCTCCGGGTCACCAGTTGGAAGATGGTGACCGGCCTTTTGATTGCTGTAAGTGATTCCCAGGTAAACCGTTTCCCCGGGGGCGGCCTGATCGGTCGAAGGGGTAATCAGGATCTGCATCCCGCTGCGGGAATCTTGAGCGACTTGCCTTTCTTCTCCGATAAACTTGGCGATTCCCGACCTGGCCCAGAGGTGACGCCTGGTTTTCCTGGCCCCGGTTCCATCGGCTAAAGGCCGCTTCACTTCCGGCATATGACAACTTATACAAGTAATGCCTTTCCCGGAATACGGCCCGGCCAGCCACTCGTCCCCGGTCCGGAACACGCAGATCAGCTGCGGGCTAAGCTCATCATACACATTGTGGCAGCGAAAGCAGAGTTCTTCGGAAAGGGCCTTAGGGTCTTTTCGGGTGGCATGCGGGGCGTCCGGGGTGTTATAGGGGCCGATGACATAACCGTCTCTGACGTGACAGACCGCGCAGGTGATCGATTCCTCTTTCAGTACCGGGTCGAAATCCGGGTTGGGGCGCTTTATCGGCTTGAGATAATTATTCCCCTGTAGCCCTTCGACAAGATAATCCTGCTGGCGTTGCAAGGGGGTATGGCAATTGATGCAGACGAACAGCCCCCGGTTTTTTTTCAGTTCCTCCTGAAACTGAAAGTCCTGCCAAGCCCTGGCGTGGGTGGATCGCTTCCATTCCCGGTAAATCCGGGTATGGCATCTGCCGCATTCCTCAGCCCTGATCGTTTTCAGCCCTTTGGGCACCGGGCCGGTGTCCAGGGCGCGTTCCCAATCGCGCGGCGGTCTTTTGGGGTTTCGTTTTATTTCAGAGGACAGGGCGAAACCGTAAAACAAAGAAACAGATGCCAGCAATGCCGCCGCCTTAAATAATCTGGGGGACACTGCACCCGCCCTTTTCATTCATCAGGGGGCAGACCCGGAGAATTCTCTCCGACGGCTCCGGCAGTTTGGCGGAAACCTCCCTGACCACCCGGTCCACCAGCTGAGGCGAAAGCCCCACGTGCAGGGCCGGGTTCAAAGCCTCAAGAATCTCCCTTTCCGCCAGCTTTTCCGAAATCAGCGGGTGCCGCAGCAACAACTCTTTCAAGGGAATATCTTTCTCAAAGGCTTCCTGAGAGATTTCATAAAGGAGATGATGGGCGGTCTGCTTGCCGATCCGTTTCCCCAGAACAAACATCAACGGCTCGCTGCAGATGAACCCGCCCGCCCGTTCCACGCTTCGGGCGATCTTGTCAACGTGCACGATCAGGCCGTCCAGGATCTGTTCGGTAAGAGAAACGGCTCCGCAGGTAAACAGGCTGGAGTCGGTAAGGGACACCCATTCCATGCGCACGGTCCGGAAATCCCGCTCATGCTCGTTGATCATTCCCTCCAGACCCAGAGCCGCATATCCTTTCACCAGTCTGGAGAGTACCACCACCTGTTCGCACAGCTCCGGGTTTCGCTTGTGAGGCATGGTGCTGGAACCGACCTTGCCCATCTGGAAAGGTTCTTCCAGTTCGCCGATATCCGAGCGGGCCAGGGAGCGGATCTCATCGGTAATATTGGCTAAGGTTCCGGTAATAATCCCGAACAGGCTTAACAGCTCGGCAAACCGGTCCCGGGAGGCGTGCCAGGCTATCAGAGGGGCGGCCAGATCCAATTTTTCCGAGAACCGATCCAGGAGTTCCAGGCCCCGCTCCCCAAAGGCTCCCATGCTGCCCACCGCCCCGAACAGCTCGGCTACCAGCACCCGTTTCCGGATATCCTCAATCCGTTCCCTGCTCCGGTACAACTCGTCCGCCCAGACCGCGAACTTCAGGCCGAAGGTGATCGGCAGGCCGGCTTGAGAGTGGGTCCGCCCCACGGTTAACAGATTTTTATATTTATCGGCCAGCCGGATTAATTGACCGGCCACCCGGTCGAGGTCCCGCTCGAGGATATCCAGAATATCCCTGACCTCCAGCACCTGGGCGGTATCCTGAATATCCTGGGTGGTGGCCCCGAAATGGATATATTCGCCCGCATCGTTTTTACAGACCTTCTGTAAAGCCCATAACAGCGGCATCAAGGAATGGCTGCTTTTTTTTATCCCCTCCTGAATCGATTGCAGCCCCAGAAACTTCAACCGGGCGTTCCGCTTGATTTCGTCCGCCGCTTCCCGGGGAATCATTCCCATCCCGGCCTGGGTTTCGGCCAGCACCACTTCGATATCCAGCCAGCGCTGGTAGCGGTACTTGTCGCAGAATACCTGCCGGGCTTCGCCCGTGCAATACCCTTTTCCGTAAAACCGGGAATCCACGATATGGCTCCTGGCCTGGGGACAGTCATCGAATCTGTTTATACAGTCAGTCATCAGCATTTTACTCTTGCAAAACCACCGGGTTTGGTTTACTTTTTCAGGGTTACTATAGAAAGCATATCATAATTATAAAGAATGAAGAAGCTCAACCGTCTGATACATCCGATCGTGGTTTTCGTGGTTACCCAGCTGGCCTGGGTGAGCCTGGTGGTTTTATGGATTTACTGGTATTTCAGCAACCGCTCCGAATTCATCAAGCTGGCCCGGGAGATCGACCCGTCACCCCTTTCCGGCCGCTCCAGCCTGCTGTTTCTGATCGGGGGGATCATCCTGCTGACCGGCATTCTGATCGGGATTTCCATCCTGTTCGTCAACTGGTCCAAACAGAAAAAACTGATTCAAACCCAGAGCAACTTCATCTCCAATGTCACTCATGAGTTCAAATCACCGCTGGCTTCTCTCCAGCTGCATCTGGAAACCTTGTCATACCAGTCCTGCACTGAAGAGGAGAAATTGAAGTTTGTCGATACCATGTTAGCCGATATCTCCCGGTTGTCATCGTTGATTGACAATGTCCTGGACGTGGCCAAACTGGAAAAGAAGTTTAAATATACCTTTGAGCCTCGTAATTTAAAAACCTTTATGGAGGGGTATATCAAATCGCAGGCTTCTCTTATCGAAGAATCCGGCCTTCAGGTAAAATCGGATTTCCAGGAAGGAATCACCGTTTCCATAAATCCGAGCGCCATGCACATTGTTTTCAACAACCTTCTTAATAACGCTCTGAAGTACTCGGGAAAATCAAAACAGGTTACTCTTAAAAGTTATCGGGAAGGGAATTGGGGCCGGATAGATTTTTCCGACCAGGGGATCGGGATCGAGAAAAAGGAATATAAAAAGATTTTCAGCAAATTCTACCGGATCGAAGATAAGTTAAAACGCGCTCCCGGCGGAACCGGCCTGGGTTTGTTTATTGTCAAGAGCCTGCTGCTGCTGCATAAGGGGAAGGTATCGGTTCACAGCGCCGGGCCGGGCAAAGGAACGACCTTTTCACTTTTACTGCCCCTGACCAACCCTTCGATTGTCGACAATGAATAACCCCGGATGGCTGATGAAGTTTGCAAGGATGCCTGTAATGTTGTTATAATCTATTAAAGCCGTATCTTCTTTCAGTGACAGGGATATTCCCCCTCCCAGAATTAAAGAACAACCATGCGAATAAAGATTCAAGACATAGCTTATTATTTACCGGAAAAAGTGGTAACCAATGAGTCCTTGGCTGAAGATAATCCTGACTGGGACATAAAATCAGTGGAGGAACGCTCGGGAGTCGTTAAGCGCCACATAGCCCGTGAAGACGAAACCGCCTTGGATTTAGCGTTGCCTGCATGTAACAGGTTGTTGGAGAACGGCTCTTTAAGGAAAGATATGATTGATGGGCTTATCTTTTGTACCCAGAGCGGCGATTATATAATACCTCCAAATTCTTGTTTGTTGCATAAGGAGTTAGGCCTGCCAGACAAGGTCTTGGCGTTTGACTTTAATTTAGGATGTTCTGGTTTTGTCTATGGATTGGCCCTTGCTAAAGGTTTGCTGGAGGCCGCCATTGCCAAAAACATACTCCTGGTTAATGCGGACACCTACTCAAAATATATCTCTGATAAAGACAGGTCTGCCCGGGTACTTTTCGGAGATGGCGCCTCGGCAAGCTGGATTTCATCTTCCGACTCCTCTAAGGGAATCGAGAAGATTGAATGCTTTACCTCTGGAAAAGGTTATGAGCATTTTTATATTCCCGCCGGGGGGTGTAAAATGCCAAAATCGAGAGAAACCTGCCTTTCTCTGCCGGATAAGAGCGGAAACATGAGAACCTTGGAAAATATCCACATGAACGGTATTGGTATTCTGACTTTTGTTAATACGAAAGTCCAAAAACATATAAAGCGATTCTTGGAGGATAATTCCTTAACGAAGGATGACATCGATCTGTTTGTGTTCCACCAGGCAAGTAAATTAGTGATTAACTCATTAACTCGATTACTGAGACTGAATCCAGAAAAAGTATTTATAGACCTTGCGAGTATCGGTAATACTGTTTCGGCATCAATTCCAATCGCTTTAAAAACCGCGCTCGACAAGCAACAAATCGTTCCGGGAATGAAAGTGCTGATATCGGGATTTGGCCTTGGATTGTCATGGGGAAGCGCTGTAATCGATTTTTGATCCCACTATCACTAGGAGCCTGTCGGACTGCCCCCCATATTCTTGCCAAATCCAGTATATTCTTACGCTCTGTACCGGGTGGTTCAATTATTATGTTATAATTAAATAAACAGGTATGTCAGAGAGACACGGTATATGCTAAAAAAAATATTATCCCTTTTCATCTTGATGGCGTTGATAAGTCCAGTGCTGCCGACCCCTGCCTGGGGACAGGTGTTTGTATACGGTTCCATCATATATAATAAGGGCAGATCAAGAGCCCTTTACAACTGTTCCCTGTCCAAGATCTATGAAAGTAAAGGAGATATAAAGGCTGCCATCCGATACATGAACAGAGCCCGGTTAAAGGACGATCAGTCTCCCTGGCTGCATTACGAACTGGGACGGCTGCTTACCCGGGGAGGTGATTTCCTGGAGGCGGTCAAACATCTGAGAAAATCGGTAGAACTGAACCCGGCATATTCGGAACCGGCCTTGTTGCTGGGAGAAATATATCTTCATATCAATCAGAGCGGTAAAGCCGAAGAGGTCGCCCTATCCTTTATGAAAAAACATCCCGGAAACGAGAGAGCTTATTTCCTGCTGGGGAAAATCTTCATAAATAACAAGGAATACGACAAGGCGGCGGAGATTTACCAGGCCTGTATAAAAAAACTACCCCGGTCTTACAAATCCTACCTGCTGCTGGGAAACCTGAGGATGAAACAGGGAAAGACCAAAGTGGCAATTGAAAACCTGAAAAAGGCGGTTGAAATAAGACCAGAATTTAACACCGCCTTGAACAAACTGGCTTTTTTATATTGGGACACCAAACAGTACGACAAAGCGATCGACATCTATAAGACCTTATCGGAATTGAATCCCCGGAACACCCATTTATTAGGCCAGATAGGGGTCAGTTATCTTTATTTAAAACAGTACAAAAAGGCCTTGAAACACTATCGGATGGTGGAAGAACGGAACCCGGCCAATATTGTCAAGATCAAATTAAAGCTTGGGTATATCCTGCTCAAACTCAACCGGACCGAAGAATCGGTCAGGAAGTTTCAAGAGCTGTTAAAACTTGACCCCGACAATATAGAGGCCAGATTCTTTCTGGTGGTAAATTATGAAAAGAAGGGGGAGCATAAGAAATCTATCAAGACCCTGAATGAGGTCATTAAGATAAGACCGGATGAATTGAAGGCTTACCTGGTGAAGTTTGAAATCCTGGAGGAAAACGGTGATACAGAGTCAGGAATCAAGGCATTGGAACAGGGGGTGAAAATCGAACCTGACAATTTCGATATGGTAATTTCTTTAGCCATGGCCTACCGTAAGGTCTCCCGATATAAAGAGGCGATAGAGCTTTTGGAAAAATCCCTGAAAAAACAGCCTGATAATTATCGGCTTCATTTTGCCGTCGGCACTGTTTATGAAAAGATGAATCTCTTTGCGGAAACCGTAAAACATATGGAAAAAACCATTGAGCTGAACCCGGAACACGCGGACGCTTATAATTACCTCGGTTATTTATACGCGGAAAGAGGCCAGGATCTGGATAAGTCGATTCACCAGATCAAGAAAGCCCTGGCTCTGGACCCCAACAATGGCGCTTACATAGACAGCCTGGGCTGGGCCTACTACAAAAAAGGAATGCATGACCACGCCATGGTGGAGTTGGAAAGGGCGGTGAACCTGACAGGAAACAATTCCGTGATTATGGATCATCTGGGAGACGTATACTTTGTCAAAGGATTATACGGCAAGGCAAAAAAACAGTGGGAAAGATCGCTTGATCATATAGGCAAACAGGAAAATTTAAAGAATTCCATCCTCAAAAAGTTGAACGACCTTTCCCTCAAGCTGGAAAAGCAGAAAAATTAAACGCCTGATAATTGTTAACACGCCCTAATGGTTCCTGCCTGTTCCGTTCTTCTGAAGTCAAAGCGGTTACTCGTTGTTTTCTGTTTTGTTTTCGTCTCCTGCGCCGCCGTTACCGCTCCTTCTCCCGGCTTCGACTACAACCGGCGGGTCTTTGAAAACCTGTTACAGGGTCCTTCTCCGGGATTCAGTCGGATTAAAGGTTATGGAAAACTTGTACTGAAAGGAAAAGAGCGGCAGGACGTTAACATAAACCTCATCTTTGACCGGCCGAACAGGGCCAGGCTGGAGATCCTGAATCTTTTTTACCAGCCGGCTCTGCTTATTGTTTCCGATGGCAGGCGGGTTTCGATCAAACAAACCGGTGAGCGGTCAACCAGAACCGTTCCGGTGGACGATTTCAACCTGGAGAAATTAACCGGAGAGAAAATCAGCCTGGGTGATTTTGTTTCCATTATGTTGGCCGTTCCCCCTGATTGGCCGGTTCTCAAAGGTTTCCCCTGCAGAATCAGGCCGGATGGCGATAAGGTGGTTTATGACCTGGAAAGCTCCCGGCATAAAACTATCCGGCTGAGCGTTTCCGGAAAGGAAAAAAGATTGCTGGAATACCGGGTTTTCTCTTCACAGGGAAGCATGCCGGAAATGTCGGTTTTCTGGAAGGATTACCGGGAGGCAGAATCACCCGCCGGCGTAAAATTCCCTCATGATATCCGGATAAGCTGGCCAGCCAAGGGCCTTCAAATAAATATGTTATATGATAGCATAGAATTGCACCCCGTTCTTTCAAAGCAGGCCTTCTCACTGGAACCGGCGCATTGATGTCCCGGCGTTCTTCCCTCCAACCGATGGTTTTATGCAGGCTGGGTGAAAACCGTTATGAGATGCTGGCCCCGGCCAAGATTAATTTAACTTTATCAGTGTATGCCCGCCGGCCGGACGGTTACCATAACCTGCACTCGGTTATGCAGGCGATAGATTTCTGTGACCGGCTGACCTTTAGGCTCAGTCCTCAAATCGAGCTTGCATGCGGTAACTCCGATCTTCCCACCGGCCGGGATAACCTGGTGATAAAGGCGGCGAAAGCGTTACAGGAGCGGACCGGCAGCCGCTCCGGGATTTCGGTTTTTCTGGAAAAGCGGATTCCCCAAGGCGCCGGCCTGGGTGGGGGCAGCAGTGATGCTGCCGCTACTCTGGCAGGGTTGAATAAAATCTGGGATCTGGGTCTGTCCGCTGAAGAGCTCGGAGAAATCGGCGCCCGTCTGGGAGCTGACATCCCTTTTTTTATCAGAGGGGGAACCATGTTGGCCGAAGGAATCGGCGAACGGTTGACCCCGCTTCCCACCCCTGACTTCTGGGTACTCCTGACCATCTTCCCCCACATCAGGATTTCCACTCCCTGGGCTTACCGGGAAGGCGACCGGCTCGGGCTCTTCTCCCAGGATATTCCCGGTAAAAGACCAGATTATCGATTGACAAAAAAGGACAACTGTATTAGTATAACGTCTTCCAATTTCTCTCGGATTGCCGGAAATCTGCAAAATGATTTTGAGCAGGTGGTTTTTCCCGGCCACCCTGAGTTGGAAGAAACCAAAAGGTTGTTGATGGAGAGGGACGTGCCCACCCTTTTAAGCGGGAGCGGCTCCACCCTGTTTTCCCTGTTCGGCAGCCGGGAGAAAGCGGGGCGAACCAGGGAAGCGCTTATAAACAGACATAAGCCGCTTTCCGAAGATAAACTGATAATTGCCAAAACCTTATCGCCTTGGGGCGTCGACAAGCGGTAAGTCACAGGGTTTTGATCCCTGCATCCGGAGGTTCGAATCCTCACGCCCCAGCCATCTATATTAGTTTAAGGATTGAAAAAAGAATGCTTTCCAATACATTATTAATTTCCGGAACCTCGAATAGAAATCTGTCGGAAGGAATCAGCCGGTATCTGGGGATTCCCCTGCTGGATGTCGATATTGTCCGGTTCAAGGACGGGGAGACCTTCTGCCAGATAAATGAAAACGTGCGGGGAAGAAACGCTTTTATAATTCAAGCCACCTCTCCTCCGGCCAATGACAACCTGATGGAGCTGTTGATCATTATCGACTGCCTGAAAAGATCGTCCGCCGAAACGATCAATGTGGTGACCCCGTATTTCGGTTATGCCAGGCAGGACCGCAAGCTCAAGCCCCGGGTTCCCATTACGGCGAAACTGGTGGCCAACCTGCTGACCGTGGCCGGAACCAACCGGCTGTTAACCATTGATCTGCATGCCGGGCAGATTCAGGGTTTTTTCGATATACCGGTGGACAACCTGTTCGCCACTCCGGTTTTGCTGGAATATATCAGGCAGAAACAGTTCAAAGAGGTGGTCATAGTCTCTCCCGACGCCGGCGGAGTCGAACGGGCCAGAGCTTTTTCCAGCAAACTGGATAATTCCGGGCTGGCTATTATCGATAAGAGGAGACTGCGGGCCAACGTAGCCGAAGCCATGAACGTGATCGGCGAGGTGGAAGGAAAGTCGGCTATTATCGTGGATGATATCATTGACACGGCCGGCACCATGTGCGAGTCGGTAAACGCTATCTTAAAAGCGGGGGCAAAAGAGGTTTACGCCTGTTGCTCTCATGGGATATTATCCGACCCGGCTCTGGAAAGAATCGGCAAATCCCCTCTGAAGGAATTGATTATAACCGACACCATCCCCCTTTCCGAAGAGGGCGAAAAAAGCGAAAAAATTACTGTTCTTGCCGTTTCCAGCCTGATCGGCGAAGCGATCAGGCGGATTTGCGAAAACAACTCGGTAAGTTCTCTTTTTGTCTAGGAGTTTAATACATGATTCAAGAAAAATTGGCGGTGTTCGCCAGAACTGATACTGGCAAAGGTGTTTGCCGGAAACTGAGAAGTTCGGGGCAGGTTCCGGCCGTCCTTTACGGATCAAAGGAAGCGCCCCAGAATATGATCATCCCCAAAAAACGGTTTCTGGAACTGCTGAGGAAGCATGATATCAATATCCTGGTTGACCTGGATTTTGAGGACGACAATGCCCTGAATGCTCTGGCCGTAGTGAGGGAGATCCAGAGTCACCCGGTCAGCAACCGGCTTATTCACGTGGATTTCATGAGAGTGTCTCTGGACAAACCGATTGAAGCCACCGTTCCTATCCATCACGTGGGCGTCTGCAAGGGAGTAAAGATGGGCGGAAACCTGGAACTGGTTCAAAGAGATGTCTTAATCGAAGCTCTCCCCAATCAGATCCCCGCGTTTCTCGAGGTGGACATTTCCCATGTGAATATCGGAGAGAATTTACACCTGAGCGATATCGTTCCTCCTGAAGGTGTCAGGTTGGTCGACGATATGAAGAAAACCATTCTCACGATCCACGGAAAAACAGAAGAGAAGGAAGAGGAATCTGAAGAAACCGTCGAAGAATGATGGTTGGTTGATTGCCGGATTAGGGAATCCCGGATTACGTTATCAAAACACCCGCCATAATCTGGGATTTGATCTGATAGACCGGTTATCCGAGTCCTGGGATATTCCCCTGTCGAAAAAGAGATTTCAGGCGCGGTTCAATAAGGGGATGTTTCAAGGTGTTCCGGTTATCCTGACTAAACCGGATACCTATATGAACCTGAGCGGAAAAGCGGTGCTTCCCTTAATGAGTTTTTACCGGATACCTCCTGAGCGTTTAATGGTGATACACGACGATATCGACCTGGCGCCCGGAAAGATAAGGCTTAAATTAAACGGGGGTGACGGCGGGCACAGGGGGATCCGTTCCCTTATCGATGCGATCGGCGGGAGATCGTTTGTCAGGGTGAGACTGGGAGTGGGAAGACCGGATAATTCCGCTACCGAGCACGTGCTGCTCAAATTCAACCGGGAAGAAAAAGAGTTTTTCGATCAAGTCTGCAAAACAGGTGTTTCCGCGGTGGAAACCGTTATGGAAAGCGGGCTGACCGCCGCCATGAATAAATTTAACACTATAAAACAGCTCTAATAACTAAAGGAGAAAAACGTATGGGGTTTGTGGGAGGATCGGTATACCTTGGTGTCGCCGGACTGCTTTTTGCGGTAACTATTTATTTGGGCGTCTTGAAGCATTCGGTGGGCAGCGATAAAATGCGGGAAATCGCCGATGCCATTCATGAGGGAGCGATGGCTTTTCTCAGGCGTGAATATACGATTTTACTTGCCTTTATCGCCATTGTCTATTTTCTCCTGCGATCTTACATCGGCGATGAGACCTCTTTTGCTTTTTTATTGGGGGCGGCCTGTTCCATGCTGGCCGGTTTCTTCGGTATGGAAGCAGCCACCAGAAGTAATGTCCGGACCGCTCAGGCGGCTGATGCCGATGGAGAATCAGAGGCCTTGAAAGTCGCTTTCAGCGGGGGAGCGGTGATGGGAATGTCCGTGGCCAGCCTCGGCCTGCTCGGGGTCGGTTATCTCTTCAGTAAATGGGGCGGCAGCCTGGTACATGCCCAACACATAAACGGATTCGCCATGGGCGCCAGTTCGATCGCCCTGTTCGCCCGGGTGGGTGGGGGTATCTATACCAAGACCGCTGACGTGGGAGCCGACCTGGTGGGAAAAGTGGAAGCGGGTATCCCTGAAGACGATCCCCGCAACCCGGCTACTATCGCCGATAACGTAGGCGACTGCGTGGGAGACACCGCCGGCATGGGAGCGGATATCTTCGAGTCTTATGTCGGCTCCATTATCGCCACTATCGCGTTAGCCGCAACTGGCGGCACTTTCGGAGCGGCGACCTTTAAATATATGGCTCTTCCGATCGTTATCGCCATGATCGGTTTAGTGGCTTCGGTGGTCAGCTTCAAAGCGATTGACCGGTTTAAAGACCAATCGCCTGATGCGGTTTTAAGAAACGCCACTCACCTGAGCGCGGGATTGATGATGGCCGGGGCTTTGGTCTCCGTACTGGCCATGGAGCTGCCGTTCAAGCTGTTCGGAGCGATTCTGTTCGGCTCTCTGGGCGGAATCGCCATCGGTTTATTAACTGAATATTATACGGCTGGAGATAAATCTCCGGTAACAAAGATTGTGGACGCCAGCAAGACCGGAGCCGCCACCAACATCATTTCCGGTCTGGCTGTAGGGATGGAAAGCACCGCTCTGCCGGTGTTGGCTATCTGCGCCACTATTTATGTTTCCTATTACTTTGCCGGGCTTTACGGTATTTCCATAGCTGCGGTCGGTATGCTGGCTACCGTGGGAATCACCATGTCGGTCGACGCTTACGGCCCGATTGCGGACAATGCCGGCGGGATCTCGGAAATGAGCGAACTGGGAGAAGAGACCCGCAAGATTACCGACGGCCTGGACGCCCTGGGAAACACCACCGCCGCCATCGGCAAGGGATTCGCTATCGGCTCGGCCGCTCTTACCGCCCTGGCCATGTTTGCCGCTTATATCCAGGCCGCTCATATAAATGTCATAAACCTGGCCAAACCTAATGTGGTTATCGGTATGCTGGTGGGGGGGGCGATACCTTTCTTTATTGCCGCTTTAACCATGACCGCCGTAGGAAAAGCCGCTTTTGAAATGGTGGAGGAGGTCCGCCGCCAGTTCAGGGAGATTACCGGCCTGATGGAAGGCACGGCCAAGCCTGATACCAAGAAATGCGTTGATATCAGTACGCAGGCGGCTCTCAAGGAAATGATCATTCCCGGTCTGATCGCGGTGCTGGCGCCTGTGTTGGTCGGTTTTCTGCTGGGCAAGGAAGCGTTGGGCGGAGTGTTGGCCGGAGCTACGGTTACCGGCGTGTTGATGGCCTTGATGATGTCTAATGGCGGAGGAGCCTGGGACAACGCCAAGAAGACCATCGAAGGGGGCGCTCTGGGCGGAAAGGGAACCGACGCCCACAAAGCCGCCGTGGTCGGTGATACGGTCGGCGATCCCTTTAAAGACACCTCCGGACCGGCCATGAACATCCTCATCAAACTGATGGCGGTGGTTTCCCTGGTAATTGCTCCGTTGCTGTAAAATAACCTGCTGTTAAGGCTCTTTAATCAGATTGAGGAGCGCTTTCGACATCATTTCATCATGTTTATCAGGGGTGTCCGCTTTCCCGTATTTCTTGATGATTTTATCCCAGTCTCTGGTGTTATAGTATTGATGACAGGCGATGCAGGTTCCCTCCCGCTCCACCAGATTTCTTTCCTGGTCGCTCAGCGACCGGTCCCGGGGCAGCGGCATGTTCTGCACCTGCTTTCCGTTCCTGGTTACCAGTTGATCCAAGGCATAAGGGAAATTCTTAATCTTGGGGATCTGGGCCTTGCCGGTTTTAGCTCCAGGAATATCCCCATAGGCTCCGGCTGACAGGTCGGTGAACAACGGCTCATCCCCCTGGATCTCTCCGGCCGGGCGGGAATTCCCCGTTCCATAGCCGATCGCCTTGGGGGTGGTGTGGCAGTCCTCGCAGGTTCTGGATACCAGGGTGTTGGAGTGGGGCTGCAAAGGGGCCAGGGTAGGGGAGTTGTGACCGGTGGAGGTTCGGTAAAACTTGTTCAGGGTCTTGAGCCTGCCCTTTTTGTCCACCATCGTGTAGAAAACCTGGCAGCCTGGTATCAGAGGAGTGACCTTTCCCCTGAAGTTTTTCCCTAAGATCGGGCTTTCCCATCTGAAGAAAGCGCGGTTTTCGATGGCGATATCCCCCGGCTTTCTGACGATCGTCTGCCGTCCGGGTTGCGGATTTTTGCCGGTGGAGACCCAGTCGGTTCCCTGCTTGTTCACATCGTACTTGATATGGCAGCCGTAGCATTGCGGCGCCCAGGTGGCGTGGCAGGCGTAACACTCCAGCTTTTCGATGTGCTGGTGCACCACCGCCATGGCCACCTTTCCCTGTTTGCTGGCGTAATTGTCCTCATCGGTAATGGTTTTCAGTATCGGGATTTCCTGCTTTTTCCCGGTCAGCCTGTTGATTATATAGGCCTGGTTCCCCTCCTTGATCCAGTTTCTTCTGATGTTTCCCCTGGAGGTCAGCAGGTATTCTTTGCCCTGGAATTTCTTGAATCCCCGCTCGCCTTCCAGGGTTACCGGGGTGCCGTAACCGACGGCCAGTTCCCAGGGGTATTTGTCGGGGGTGCCGTGGCAGTCGTAGCAGAGAATCTCCACCTGGTAAAAGGTGACCGGATAGATATTGCCGTCTCCGTGCACATCGATGCTGGTATGGCAGTCCACGCAGTTCATGCCCGCCTCCAGATGCACGTCCGGCCTTATGTTCATATACTCCTTGGTGTAAAGGGGTTCCTGAGGATCTCCCTTTTTATCGTAAGGGGGGGCTTTTTTATCCTTTACATAGTCGTATTCCATCAGCCCCATGAAGGTGGTGCCGATCCGTTTGCCCCTGGTATGACAGTGGCTGCACTGCGCCGCCGGAATAGCCAGGGTTATTTTGTGCTTTAGAGGGTAGGGGCGTTTCGCCTTCTTTTGGGGAATAGTGGGGTCGCCTCCCTCGTAAAGGCCGTCGTTTCCGTAAAGCATATGGCAGGCGGCGCACCCGGAGGCCCGCAGATCCCCCCGCTTGTCTCTCCCTTCCCCCCAGACGTGACAGCGGCCGCACTGCTTCCGGTACATATCGCTGAGACCGGCCTTTTCCCGGGAGCCGAACACCCTGGTTCCCTGTTCCAGATCCGGGATCTCTTTTACTTTGTCCAGCCGTTTTATGTAACCGGCTTCCAGGGCTTTTTTAATCCAGGCCTTGTATGTTTCCGAGCCCATCCGGGGCACCGCTCCGTCCGGGTCGTCCATGTCGTAATCCGCGTAGGGAAAGGTTCCCTTGGGGATAATCCCGTTGGAACTGAGCGTCTTGTTGGCTTTCCCGGTTTCCAGCGACATCAGCGCCCGGGCCATCCGGTAGGTGTAGTCGATACCGAAATCCCCTTCCGCCGGATCATTCAGAGGGACTCTCATCGGTATCAAGTTTCCTCCGACCGGTTTTTTCAGCGGTCTGCCCTGTAAGGTGGTAATGCTTCCGGGGCGGTCGTGGCAGCGGGCGCAGCCTTTGCCCTGATGAAGAACCCACAGGCTGGCCGGGTTGGGCAGCATTCCCTTATGGGCTTCCTGCTTGGCCGGAGCCGAGGGCTTTCCCTCGTGACAGATGGCGCACTCATACCCCTGTTCTTTTCCGTACAGCTGCTTGGCGGCCATCAACAGAAACGGTTGCATCCTTTTGTTGATGGTTTCGATTCCCTCATGACAGGAAAGACAGCCCTTCCGCCGGGCGATCCGGGCAGCCTTTCTTTCTTTTTCCGCCCTTTTCCTGGCGGCCAGTCTTTTTGCTCTGGCTCTTTTTTTCGCTTCCGCTCTCGCTTTTTTTTCCGCCGCTATCCTGGCGGCTTTAGCTTTTTTCGCTTCTGCCGCTTTTCGGGAAAAGTATGCTCCTGTATGGCAGGCGGTACAGTCGGGTTGGTTTTCCGGGGGAAAGTGGTGGGGGGATTTCTTGTCAGCGGCCAGTACGGAAAAACCTTCTACGCCCAGCAATATTACCGCGAGCAGAGAGGTAAGAAAAATGTTTTTATTGGCCTTAACCAAACCGAAAATCCCCCATTTTCAGTTTTATTCTATAATATATTACTGGTCAAATCTATCTCGATAATTCATTAACTTAACCCGAATAATTCGGGAATCATAGCAAAGCAGATGATATGTTGTTGAAAATA
>JBHHXV010000012.1:0-20093 GCA_046757225.1 bacterium | reverse complement strand
TCTATGGAGAACTCCACATCGCGCTCTGTATCGAATCTGGAGATCAGGTTTCCTTTCATGTATTTGTAGATTATCTCTTTCAGTTCGTTGGGGGAGATCTCCTCATGCTCGTCGCAGATAACGATTTTATTGTTGACTCTCATCCTGGGGTAGGCTGAGGAACAGAGATAGAGATCAGATGCCCCTTTTTCAATCACCGATTCAAAGAGTTTATGGAGGGTTGGCCTGTGTCTTCTGCCCGAAACAGTGGTATCAAAAGAGAATTCTTCCGGGGATCCCGAAGGAGGCGGTTTCTTGGGGCCGCCTTGACGGGGAAGCTCGGATGGTTCCTTCCCGGGTTCTTCTTTTGGTTCTTCCGGTGGTTGCGGGGCATCAAAAGTTTCCGCTTTATCTTCCTGCGGAGCTCCTTTTTGAATAATAGCCAGCACATTGCTCCCGTCCACATCCACCTGGACATTAAAATTGCCGACCCCTTCCAGCAGATAATCAAAGGAGACGGATTCACCTTTTATAAGGTTCGGCTGATAAACATCAGCGGCGATTTCTTTAAGGATGCCGATGATTTGTTTGCTTTTCAGAGCCACCTGCGTTACCGGCCGGATTTCTCCCTTGATCATGAGCACCGGCTTTTCCTCCGAGCGGAAAATCAACTGCTCGGCATCGTATTTCGTAAGAGCCCTTAGGAGATTGTCTATTTTTTTGGCCATTGGTAATTAATTTACGGTAGCGCTGGGGCAATTCCCGCATTCCTTTTTGGAACCATTGCAATTTTTAAGGGCGCTGCCATCCTTGAGTTTTTTCTCTGATTCCATGCCCTTTTTGCGGGACACAGAGGGATGGTCGGTAACATACCAACCTTCCCCTTTCAACAGGAAAGCCGATGAAGAGATAAGCTTTCTTACCTGACCGCCGCAATAAATACATTCGGTTAAAGGATCGTCATGAATTCTCTGAGTCACCTCGAAAATTTTATTGCAGGCATCACATTCATAATCATATTTAGGCATATTTCCCCTTTCTCTTTCCAATGAATTAGAATAAATACATTATTATATACAAACTGTTTTTGTTTTCCAACCAAAAAGAAAAGATAACGGTTGAATAATAAGCATTTTTCTTGTAAATTGAAATAATTGTCAACATGAATCGATTCCTTTCGGATAAGTGAGAAACTTAATATAGTGTCCAAGCCCCAGAATGAGAGAGGCCGTTTCGGGTATATTATCGGTAAAAACAGTAAACTGCTGGTTCTTTACGGTCTTATCGAGGGCATGAAAAATATGAGCCCCACTGTCCTGATCAGCGGGGAGACCGGTACCGGGAAAGGGCTGTTGTCCCGCACTATTCACGAAAACAGTCTCAGAAAGGATTTTCCCTTTATTACGGTGGATTGCGGTTCTATCCCTGAAACCCTGTTGGAGAGCGAGCTGTTCGGCCATGAGAAAGGGGCTTTCACCGGCGCTTTGAAACTGAGGCGGGGAAAATTCGAGCAGGCGCACGGGGGAACCGTTTTTCTGGATGAGATCGGGGATATTTCCCCGGCCATGCAGCAGCGGCTGCTGCGGGTTTTACAGGACCATGAAATGGAGCGTCTGGGCGGCGATAAAACCATCAACGTTGATGTCAGGATTATCGCCGCCAGCAATAAAAACCTCAGCGAGTTGGTGGAAAAAGGAATTTTCCGGGAAGACCTGTTTTACCGGTTGAATATTATTCCGCTTCACCTCCCCCCCCTGCGCGAGCGGTTGGACGATCTTCCGGCGTTAGCCGATCATTTTTTGTCCAGGTATTGCCGGAAGCTGAACAAGAACGTAAAGAAAATCTCCCAGGAGGCGCTTAACACCATGATGAAATATCATTGGCCGGGAAATATCCGGGAATTGGAAAACCTGTTGGAGCGGGCTATTATTATGGCTCCTGATTCGGAGATCAATTCCATCGATATTCCCGGAGAACGGCGGAACAAGAGGATATACAGCTTTGGCGAGATCAATACTTCTTTTCCGTTAAGAGTGGTAAGGGAACAAGTCGTTGCGGAACTGGAAAAGAAATATCTGGGCGATCTGTTGAAAAAATGCCGGGGAAATATCGGCAAGGTGGCCGGTATTGCGGAAATAGATAATAAAACCCTCTATGAAAAGATGAAAAGACATAACCTCAGGAAAGAGGATTATAAGCAGTAACTTCTTTATTTGGGGGCGGTGGCTTTCTGTTTGGAAGCGGCTTTGATTAAGAAACTCCCCCGTTTGTTTTTGCCGCTGGACTGCAACAGAATCCCGTCGGCGGTTACCCAGTCGATCCGGTCGGAGCGCCTGTTTTTGTACCGGATAACCAGGCAGGACACCTCCTGGTCTTTAGTGGCGAAAAGCGTATCTTTTATATACTTTATTTCCGTGGGAATCACCTCCATGGTTTCCCAGTTTAACTGCCTGGTAATCGAGGTTATTCCTTTCTGATTAAAGCATTTATGGGGAAAACTCAAGTCAGTGCACTCGAAATCCTTGAACAAAATCCGCCTTTCATACTGTTTATCCCCCACGCTTTGCGAAACGGCGTAGCCGGTGAGATCCCCGGAAGCTCTTCCCTCGATCCGGTCATTGTTTTCCTTTACCTCAATCCGGTGGCTGATTACCGCGTCCCCTTCCAGAATGGTGGAGGAATTCAGCTCCAGATGATAAGGGGAAATCAGGCTGTCGTTATTTATGGTCATTCGCCGGTTTATCTTTAACAGCCCTTTGGTTCCTCCCGGCATCTTCCGGTAAGTTATCACCTGCTGACCGACTTTTTCCCCGTTTTCGTAAACCGCATACCAGAGCTCTTCCGTCTTGGCGGGCTTGGCGGAAACGGCTCCGCCCAGTACCAGAGAAAAAGTAAGAAAAATTGTGGAAGCGGCGGAAAATAACATGACTAGGATTTAAGATTCATTTTCCGTTACTCCGGCGTCGGCGAAGGTGGCCATCTGGCTGAGGATTTTCACCCCGGCTTCCACCAGGCTCATGCCCAGGGCGGCGCCGGTCCCCTCCCCCAACCTCAGTGAGAGATCGAACAGCGGGGAAACCCCTAAATAATCGTAGATCACTTTATGGCCGGATTCCACGGAATTGTGAGAGGTCATGATATAATCAACCGCCCGGGGAGCTAATTTACAGGCGATCAACAAGGCGCTGGCGGAGATGAAACCATCTATTACCACCGGCACCCGGGCGGCCGCCCCGGCCAGGATCACCCCGGCCAGTCCCCCTATTTCATAGCCGCCCACCTTGGCCAGAATGTCCAGGGCGCTATTACTGTCCGGCCGGTTTTTTTCGATCGCCTGCTCGATCACCTCGATTTTGTGTGTTAAAGCGGAGTCGTCGATGCCGGTTCCCCGGCCGGTTATTTCAGCGACCGGTTTTCCGGTGATTACCGCGCTGATGGCGGTGGAGGGGGTGGTGTTGCCGATTCCCATATCCCCGGTTCCCAGCAGGTCGGCTCCCCGGGCGATTTCCCGGGAAGCGGTCATTATACCGGTTTCCACTGCCCGGGCCGCCTGCTCAAGACTCATGGCCGGCCCTTTCAGCATGTTATCGGTGCCATTGGCGATTCGGCGCCGGTTCAGGTCTGCGGTCAAATCAGATTCCGGAATTTCTCCGGCCACCCCGATATCCACCACGATTACTTCTGCTCCCACATGCCGGGACAGCACGTTGATGCCCGCTCCCCCCCGCAGAAAATTAAGCACCATCTGGGGGGTAACCTCCTGGGGAAAAGCGCTGACCCCTTCGGCCACCACTCCGTGATCCCCGGCCATGACCACGATGGTTTTTTTGCCGATCGTCTTTTTGCCGGTAATCAGGACATACTCTAAAGCCAACTCCTCCAGTCTGCCCAGACTGCCCCGCGGCTTGGTCAGAAAATCCAGCTCCCCTTGTATTTCTTTTTCCCCGGAACGGTCCAGGGCGGTTATTTTGTCAACGGTTTCTTGCAGTAAGCTCATAGGATGAAATTTTACCTCTTTAATTATTATTCGCCTTAACCTGGACATAAACTTGAGCTACTTTCAATAACATACAGTCAGCTTTGCTATGATTCCCGAATTATTCGGGCTAAAAGCGTCCACCGCCGGCATTATGATTGTGGCATTCGATGCAGACCCGTTCGGTCATGTCCCCGGGGCCTCCATGGGGGTAGCCGCCCGGCCAGGGATTTTCGATATAGTGGCAGCAGTTGCATAAGGAAAATAACCGGCCGTCCGGATTGATAACCACGCCTTCCCGGCCGTTGACCTTGGTCCGCAGGAGGAAGACATTGTAAGAGCCGTGCGGCTCGTGGCAGTCGGTGCAGGCCAGGTACAGGTTGTTGACCACGTTTCCTTCCGCGTCGGTTCTCCGGGAATAGAACGGCTCCCGCAGGTGCAGGATTTCAGTGCTGCTTTCCCGGCCCCTGGCCAGGCCGTGGGTGGCGATCATTCCCCCCCCGTCTCCCTTGATGAAGCGGATCGGGTCGTATTTAAGGCGGGAGTAGTTGTTGCTGGAGCCGTAACGGCCGGAAACCTGCCGGTGACAGGTCTGGCAATAGGTGGTATAGTCCGGCAGTTGATTGGCGTCCGGGCCCAGCACTTCATCGCCGATAATGTCCGGGTCGGGGTCATGCAGGAACGGCTGGCCGTATACCATAGGCCGGGGCGGCGTGTCGTGGGGCCAGGGCGGGGTGTCTACCGAGGGCCACCCGTCGATAAGCTTCTGCATCCAGGGCATGGTGTCGTCAGTCGGCAGGGTAAGCGGATATCCGCCGTCCTTGGTCTTGCCGGTGATTACTCCGGGATTGTGACAGGAGGTGCACTGGATCTTTCTTGCCCAGATCGGATCGGATTTGGAAGGGTCATTGGGAAACTTCGGATCATAAAAGGTCGATTTGTCCCGGTCCTGCACCGGATGGTGCGACCGCAGGGAATAATGCTGCTTTACCCCGGGAACGGACGGGTCTCCGGAAAAGTTATAATTGATAACCAGTTGCCCGTTATGGCAGACAAAGCATAGTTCCTCGATATCGGTTCTTCCCTGACCGCCGCTGATGTCCATCAACTCGATCTGTTCCTGGAGCCAGCCGTGAAATTTCCAGACCGGGTTTTCCTTGGCGGGAATAGATTCAAAGGTTCCGTCCACTTTTCTTCTGGGAGGGGGGGACATCTTCTCAAAATTCCGCAACGCCTCCATGATCTTTTCCTTGCTGAAGGTTTCGCCTCCCACCGGTAGCTCTTCCTCGGAACCGCTGAATTCGGAAAACCCCTCCAGGTATTCACCGGTGATCTCCTTCTTCGGCTCCTCCTGGCTCATTTCTTTATCAAAATCCCCAAACCCCTCACCCTGGTCTTCCTGAGCGTCCCCGAACCTTTCTTTAGCGTCTCCGAAACTTTCCTCCTGGGCATCCCCGAACCCCTCTTCCTGAGCGTCTCCGAAACCTTGACTTTTAGCGGCGGAAGCCAGCATCAGGAGAAAAACGGTTATCAGTAAACCGATATTTAATACCTTAAATACTCTTTTTGTTTTCATGCTTAATTTATCTCAACACGCTTTGATATCCAAAAGATTCAACTGGATGGACTCTCTTTTGTTCCAGTGGTTTATTCTCAGGTTGAAAGCCAGATCCAGCCGCCCGGCTGGGGTTGAGTTAATAGGCTCGAGAGCTTTTCCCAGCCCGAAACCGATAGTGTCGATCTCTTTGAAGAGCTTCTTCACCCCCATTTTCAGATGATTTCTTCCCACTTCTCTGGTTCTGGTGGAGGTCAGTTTATTGGCCACGAACACCGGTTCCGGGTTAGCCTGCCCAAAGGGACGGAGGCAGTCGATCTCCTGAATCATTTTCAAGGTGAGGGTTTCTATGTCGATCTCCCCGTCGAAACACAGCTTCGGCTTTTGGGGCACAGTCTCGATCGATTTTAACACCAGCTCATTGAACCTTGTTTCAAATGCGGAAAGATTTTCCCGTTTGAGGCTTAAACCGGCCGCCATCCGGTGGCCGCCGAAGCTTTCCAGTAAAGAGGAGCATTCAGCCATGACAGCGTGGAGGTCGGTCTCGGGGATTCCCCGGCCCGATCCTTTTCCCCGTCCATTATTAAAAGAGATGAGAACCGCCGGCAGGCCGTAGGTTTCCACCATCTTGGAGGCGGCGATCCCTATTACTCCGGGGTGCCAGTCTTCAGAGGAAAGCACCAGTCCCACCCTGTCTTTCCGGCTTTTTAAATACTGTCTGCTGGCCTCCTGGAAAACCTTTTGCTGCAAGATCCTTCTTTCATCGTTGAGCTTTGACAGGCTCTCGGAAATCCGGTAGGCCTCCCGGCTGGAAGAGGTGGTTAACAATTCATAAGCCAGCAGAGGGGTTCCCAGCCGTCCGGCCACATTTATTTTGGGGGCCAGTTTATAAACGATATCCGTTTCCGACGGGCTTTCCAGGTTTATGCCGGAGTTGGTCATCAAAGCGGCCAGCCCCAGCTTTGAAGCCATTCTGTTCAAACCCGAGCGAACGATTATCCGGTTTTCTCCGATCAGGGGCACCATATCCGCGTAAGTCCCCAGAGCCACCAGGTCAAGATTGTCTTCCATAAACCGTTTGCCGGCCGCCTCTCCCATGATGTGGCCGAGCAGGCACCAGGCCAGTTTCCAGGAAACCCCCACCCCGGCCAGATCTTTAAACGAAGTGACCGAATCCGGGAGTTTGGGGTTTAAGATCACATCGGCGTTCGGCAGGGGAACAGGGGGAACGTGGTGGTCACAGATAATCACTTTAAGACCGTGTTTCCTGGCGTATGCCACCGCCTCCGTATCCGACACCCCGCAGTCAAAGGTGATTAAGAGGGTTGCTCCCCGGGAGATCAGGCTGTCGATCGCTTTTTCCGAAAGACCGTAGCCCTCGGTAAGCCGGTCGGGTATATATAGCAGGGGATAGATGTTCAGTTCTTCCAGGGCGTAGTTGAACGTGGCGGTACTGGTCAAACCGTCGCAGTCGTAATCCCCGAACAGAGCGATTTTTCCGTTCTGCTGAATCGTTTCCTTGATTATGGATACCGCTTGATCCATGCCGGCGATGCTTTCCGGGGGGGCGATATCATTTAAGGTGCCGTTGAGAAACAGGTCGGCCTCGTCCGGGGAGGCAAGCCCCCGGTTAACCAGCAGCTTGGCGGTTAAGGAAGAAAGCCCCAGCTCCTTTCTCAGGTTTTCCTCCGCCGGGAAATTTTCCCGCCGGGGCGCCCAGGTGTATTTATTCATATCGTTCATTTTCTATCACAATTCTGCCGGGAGAGGCCTCTTTCACTTCTCCGTTTATGGGCGCGTGAACAGCCGTTCCTGTTTTTCCGCTCCGGATCCGGGCGATCTTATCCCCTTTAACCACTTTATCACCGGAAGCCACCACCGGAACTGCGCGGGTTCCGAACCGGCCTTTCAGCGGGATATGTACCCGGGCCGGAGCCGGCAGTTTTCTAAAAGGCGCCTTGGCTACGTATTCAGTCAGATCCAGCCGGTTTATCAGCCTCTTACTGGAAACCGGTTTTCTGTTCCCGACCGACTCAGTCTCCCGTAACCCGGGAAAACCTTCGGGCCGGGAAACGCTGCGCTTGATTTCCCGGTTGATCACCATCGGGGAAACCCCCATGGTGCAGGCGTAATACTGGCAAAGCCCGCACTCGCAGCATAAAAAAGCACCGGTGAAATTCCCGGTTTCCTTTCCCGTGGCGTAGCCCCGGGCGATCTTGTGAGGAAAGATCGGGTGGCCCAGCATGTTTCTGGGGCAACAGCCGGTGCATTCGTCACAGGCGCAGCAGGTTATCCGGTTGTACCTGTTTGAATACGAACCGGTTTTTTGTATGACCAGCGGATGGTCCTCGGGAAGCAGGATCAAACCGCCGGTGGTTTTTTCCACCGGCAGGGTAAGATCGCTTACCACCCGGCCCATCATCGGGCCGCCGTCTATTACTACAAACCGGTATTTTCCGGTATCATTCGTGGAATAATCGAGTTCAGCGGAACCCCATTTCGGCCCTCCGGCGGCCTTGATCAGCTCTCCGAACAAGGTTCCGACCGGGACTTCCGCCACATAAGGGGAACGCACCGCTCCTCCTACTGTCAGAAGTTTGTCCGTAACCGCGAATCCGGCTTTGGCCCTCTGGACATTATAAAGCGTGGCCACATTGTTCACCACCACTCCCACCTGGAGAGGTATCCCCCCCGGGGGAATGATCTTACCCGTCACTATCCGGGTGAGCACCTGCTCGTCCCCGGCGGGAAAGAAATCGTCTATTCTTTTAAGAGAAAGCCGGGGATATCGTTTCAGGGCGGCTTCAACCGCCCGGCAGGCTTCCCGGTTTTTTGCCTTGACCGCGATCACGCCGGCTTCTGCCGCCACCGCTTTCCGCGCCGACTCAAGACCGGCCAGCACCGCCCGGGGCCGGTTCTCCATCAGCCAGGCGTCCGAAGCCAGCAGAGGCTCGCATTCGCACCCGTTGGCGATCACCAGGTCGGCTTTGCCCCTTAACTTTATATGGGTGGGAAATCCCGCTCCCCCGGCTCCTGCCACTCCAGCGGCCTCAACTATTTTGGAAAGACACTCTTTCACACTGTAAATAATATTTTTTTTGCGCTTAAATGTCAAGTTAGGTTGGTTTATTCCTTGACACAATAACCCGTTCATAATAACATGTTTTAGCTGGTTAAAAAAAATAAAATGTTCTTGTATTACAGATCGTTAAGCAATATATCGGTAAATTGAGTGAAAGAGGAAACGAAAAGCCCTGAGCCCGCTGATTCCCCGCTTGCAGCTAAAGAGAGGATTGTTCGTGAAATAGTCGAGCTGACTCAGAAACTGGCGGAACTGCCGTCTTCCCCGTCTCTCCCGGACGAATCCCCTGAAAATATTTCCCAGTCCCTCTACCGGACTATCTTCGATAATGTTACCGAGGCTTTTGTCCTGTTCGGCGCGGACGGGAAAATCACCCATTGGAATAAAATGGCGGAAAAAATTTTCGGTTACAGCGCCGGGGAAGCCAAGGGGAACAGCCTGGCCGAGCTTATTATTCCTGAATCCTATAGAAATAAATTTGAAAAAAATATTTTGGAGGTCGCCAAAACCGGGCAGGAGGATTTTCCGGATACCAGGCACAAGATAACGGCCGTGAAAAAAAACGGTTCCATCTTTCCCGTTAACCTTCACGTTCAGGAGATAAACCAGAACGGCCGGAAAAACATGCTGGGAACCGTAAGGGATAATACCGAGAACAAGATGCTGGATGATCAGCTCCGCATTCTGTTCCGGGCGCTGGATCAAAGCCCGGTTTCCATAATCATTACCGATGTCAACGGAAAGATCGGCTATGTAAACCCCATGTTTACGGAAATAACCGGTTATTCCCTGGAGGAATCGGTCGGTCAGAACACCCGGATTTTAAGGTCCGGCCATCAATCCCCGGAATTTTACCAGCACTTGTGGGACACCGTTACCTCCGGCAAGGAGTGGTCAGGAGAGTTTCAGACCAGAAAGAAGAACGGGGATATATACTGGGAATACGCTTTTATTTCGCCGGTGACCGATTCCGAAGGGGTGGTCACCCACTTTGTCGCTATAAAAGAGGATATCTCCAAGCGGAAAGAAACCGAAGAGGCCTTGAAAATCGCCAAGGAAGAGGCGGAAAGAGCCAATAAAGCCAAATCGAAATTCCTTTCCCATATGAGCCATGAGCTTCGAACGCCGTTGAACGCCATTCTGGGGTTCGCCCAGATATTGGAACTGGACACCACCGACCCCCTGTCTCCAAATCAGAAAGAGAGCGTCACGCAGATCCTTAAATCAGGGCGTTACCTGCTGGATCTGATTAACGAGGTTCTGGACCTTTCCCGGATTGAGTCGGGTAATCTGTCGATCTCCGTGAAGAGTATCAATGTCTGTGAAATAGTGAGTGAGGCGATTTCCCTGGTGGAGCCGATGGCGGAAGAGTTCAACATCGGCCTGGTTGACGAGAGAGACAGCGGGAAATTCGGCGATTATTTCGTCATGGCTGACAGCACCAGGCTCAAACAAGCCCTGTTCAACCTCCTTACCAATGCCATCAAATACAACGATGAAGGAGGCAAAGTAATCATTTCCTATGAAACATCGGACCAGTTTCTGCGGATAAAGGTGGAGGATACCGGCCTGGGCATTCCCCATGAGAAACTTTCGGAGATATTCGAACCGTTTAACCGCCTGGGAGCGGAAAACTCGGAGGTCGAAGGCACCGGGATCGGGCTGATAATCACCAAGCGTCTGATGGAATTAATGGGGGGCACTATCGGCATAGAAAGCCAGCCGGGCCAGGGCAGCTGCTTTTACCTCGACCTCCTGACCGCCAAAAGCCCGGAACCGAAAGAGGGTAACAGCTTCGCCGACAAGGTGGAACAGGTGTTCGAAAAAAATAAGCCCAAGGTCTTGTTTGTAGATGACGAACCGGTCAACCTGCAGTTGTTTAAATCGATCTTCAAGCAGCGGCCCGACCTGGAGCTTCTGTACGCTCACCAGGCCAGACTGGGAATCGAAATAGCCAGGGAACAACACCCGGATCTGATCCTGCTGGATATCAATCTTCCGGATATGGACGGCTTTGAGGTGCTGGAGGTCATTAAAGCCGATGAAGAGACAAAGAATATTCCGATGATCGCGGTAAGCGGAAACGCCATGTCCTCCGACGTGGAGAAAGGGTTGAGCGCCGGGTTTCTTTATTATATAACCAAACCGATTGATGTGGTCAATTTTCTGAAAATTATCAGTCTGGTGCTGAAATAGAGGTAAAAAAGCAGATATGATTTCAACCGATCAGATACAGAGAGCCAGGATATTGATCGTGGATGACAACAAAACCAATGTGTTGCTGTTGGAAAAGATGTTGACCATGGGAGGATATTCCAATATCAGGACCCTCACCGATTCCCGCCAGGTAAAGGCTGTTTATCAGGAATACCGGCCGGATCTGATTCTGCTGGATCTTAAAATGCCGTATCTGGACGGCTTTGAGGTTATGGAGCAGTTGAGAGAAATTACGGATGACTCCTATATTCCGGTTATGGCGATCACCGCTCTGCAGGATTCGGAGACCCGTCTGCGGGCCCTGACCTCGGGAGCCAAGGATTTCATCAACAAGCCGATAGATCATACGGAAGTGCTCCCCCGCATCCACAATATGCTGGAGATCCGTTTGCTTCATAATAAGGTAAAAACCCAGATAACCACCCTTGAGCATAAGCTGGAAGAACATACGGTCGAGCTCAAGGAAACCAGGCTGGAGATTATCCGGCGTCTATGCCGGGCGGCCGAGTACCGGGATAATGAAACCGGTCTTCATATTATCCGGATGAGTAAGATAACCCACCTGTTGGCCAGCAAAATTGGTCTCAGCAAAGAGCACTGTGAATTAATCTTAAACGCCAGTCCCATGCATGATATCGGAAAAATCGGCATTCCCGACCGGATCCTGCAGAAACCGGGCAAGCTGGACGCCAATGAATTCGCCATCATGAAAACCCATACCATTATCGGCGCCAATATGCTCAGCGATCATACCTCCAAGCTGATGAACAAAGCTCATGATATCGCTTTAACCCACCATGAGAAATGGAACGGCACCGGTTATCCGGTGGGCTTGAAGGGGGAGGAAATACCGGTAGAGGGAAGAATCTGCGCTTTAAGCGACGTTTTCGACGCCCTCACTTCCTTCCGACTTTACAAAAAGGCCTGGACTTACCAGGAGGCCCTGGATGAGATCAACCGGGAGAAGGGGAAGCATTTCGATCCTACCATAGTGGATCTCTTTAACGAAATATTCGATCAGATTCTGGATATTCAGGAGGAGTATAAAGATCCCGATCCCTTGTCCGATGTCTGATTATTGAAAATAAATGAGAATAATCCGACATGCAGACGATTATGACGATCGCCTTAAAGCAGTGCTCACCATCGGTAATTTCGATGGCCTGCATATCGGTCATCAAAGGCTGATAAAGACCGCGGTACGGCTGGCCGGGGAACGGAAAAACGCCTGTTCCGCAGTCTTGACCTTTAACCGGCATCCGCTTCGTCTGCTCAACCCCCAGCAGGCTCCCGTTCCGATCTCCTCTTTTAAACAAAAGGTTCATCTTTTTAAGAATTTCGGAATAGACCGGGCGATATTCCTGCGTTTTACCCGGAAACTGGCCCGGATGTCAGCCTATGATTTTATCAAGGAGATAATCTTTCAACGGCTGTCCGCCTGTGATGTGGTGGTGGGATCTGATTTCGCCTTCGGACGGGGACGGCAGGGAAACGTCTCTTTCCTGAAGGAGCACAGCCGGGAATTCGGGTACCGGCTTACCGTATTGGCAATGATCTCTCATAATGAGCATGTTGCCAGCAGCACGGCTATTCGCCGGCTGGTGGGCGAGGGGGAAATGGTCAGGGTGAAGGAGATGCTGGGCCGGCCTTATTCTCTGGAAGGACATGTGGCTCACGGCTCACGGAAAGGAAAGGCTTTGCGGGCAGCCACCGCCACCTTGAAGGTCAAATCCGCTTTAATTCCCCGAACAGGGGTTTACGCGGTTTACGCCAAACTGGCTGACGGCAGTTACCCCGGGGTGGCCAATATCGGCTTTCAACCCACGTTCGGAGAAAACGACCTGGCCATCGAAGCGCATCTGTTCGATTTCGATAAGGTAATTTATCATCAGCCGATGGAGCTGTTTTTCCTGGAAAGAATCAGGGGCGAGATCTCCTTTCCTTCACCGGAAGCGCTCAGGGAGCAAATCCAGAAGGATATCCGCTCCGCCCGGGAAATCTGCCTTTTTCACTCTCCGGCGGACAGGTGACCATGGCGTTCAAGGCTTCCAGAAAAAAAGAGGAATTTCCGGAACTGGACCCGGCTAAAATCCCGGTTCATGTGGCCATTATCATGGACGGCAACGGCCGCTGGGCGAAAAAGCGTTTCCTGCCCAGAAGCGCCGGCCACCGGAAGGGAATCACTTCCGTTCATGAGGTGGTGGCGGCCGCTTCGGATATCGGGGTGAAGGTGATGACCCTGTACGCCTTTTCCACTGAGAACTGGAAACGGCCGGTAACCGAGGTGAAAACCCTGATGGATATCCTGGTGGAGTTTTTGAAAATCGAATTGAAATTTATGATGAAAAACAATGTCCGGTTCCGGACGATCGGCCAGGTGGAGGCTTTGCCTGAAGCGGTCCGGCGCGAGCTGCAAAACGCCAAGGAACAAACCGCGGATAATACCGGCCTGATCCTGAATATCGCCCTGAATTACAGCGGCCGCTCGGAACTGGTGATCGGGGTTAAGGAAATAGCGGAAAAAGTAAAAAAAGGGGAGCTTTCGGCTGATAATATTACCGAGGCGACTGTTTCCGACCACCTCTATACCAGGGAATTTCCCGACCCCGACCTGCTGATCCGCACCAGCGGCGAAATGAGAATAAGCAATTATCTGCTCTGGCAGCTGGCTTACTCGGAAATCGTGGTGACCCCGGTTTTATGGCCCGATTTCCGCCGGAAAGAGTTTTTCGAAACGATTAAAGAATTCCAGCAGCGGGATCGCAGGTTCGGGGCAGTGGACAGCTCGGGATAAATTACATGCTTAAACAGAGAATTCTTACTGCTGTCATCGCTATACCGGCGGGATTATATGTCGTCCTTTACAGTTCGAAGACCGTTTTCGGGTTGCTGGTGGCCGTTCTTGCGCTGATCGCTCTGGACGAATTCCTGGTCATGAACGAGACCGCCGGTTTCCCGGTTTTCCGGGTAACCGGGGTGTTGGCGGGCTTGGCGGTCAGCCTTTCTTTTATGAACTTCAGCTTTCGGTTTACCGGTTTTATGCTGGGCCTGGCCGGATTTCTTGTTTTTGTCACGGCAGTTTTCTATAAAAAAAGCGGAGACCGGAAAGAAATACTGGCCGCAGCAGCGCTTACTCTGTTCGGGGTCTTGCTGATAAACTGGTTTCTGGGGCATATAATCTGGATGAGGGGTCTTCCCCGGGGGATCGCTTTGCTGGTATACTCCCTCCTGATGATCTGGGCCAATGATTCCAGCGCTTATTTTGTCGGTTCCGATTACGGAAAGCGCAAAATGGCTCCAGCCATCAGCCCCAACAAGACCTGGGAAGGTTTTCTGGGAGGGTTGACCGGCAGCCTGCTGGTCGGTCTGGCCGGGGCGCCTTTTGCCGGTTTAAGCCACGGAAAAGGCTTATCCGCCGGTTTGCTGGTCGGTATTCTTGGGCCTTTGGGGGATCTGGCTCAATCCTTTGTCAAGAGAACCGCCGGGGTTAAGGACAGCGGCAACCTGTTTCCCGGACACGGGGGGATGCTGGACCGGTTTGACAGCTTGATCATGGCCGCTCCTTTTCTGTTTTACCTGTTCTTATAAATTACTCATGAAGAATATTGTTGTCTTAGGGTCTACCGGCTCGATCGGGGTCAACTGCTTGAAGGTGGTCGAGGAATTTCCCGACCGGTTCAAGGTGGTCGGTTTGACCGCCGGCCGGAATATCGGGTTGCTGGCTGAGCAGGCCTGCCGGTTTCGCCCCAAAGCAGTCGCGGTGGCTGAAAGGGATGCCGTCGGAGATTTACGTAAACTGATTTCCGACCCGGCTATCGAGGTAACCGGAGGCAGCCAGGGAATCGCCCGGGTAGCCGCTCTGGCGGAAGCTGACCAGGTGGTTTCCGCCATTTCCGGGGGGGCGGGGCTGGTTCCCACGGCGGCGGCCATTGATGCCGGTAAGGATATCGCTCTGGCCAATAAGGAAACCCTGGTGATGGCCGGAGAGATTATTACCCGGCTGGCGAAAACTACCGGTTCCGCCATCCTGCCGGTGGACAGCGAACACAGCGCCATTTTTCAATGCCTCAGGGGGGCTGATTCTCCCGGAGAGGTTAAGCGGCTGGTACTGACCGCCTCGGGCGGGCCTTTTTTAAACCGCACCGATCTGGAGAAGGTAACGGTGGCTGAAGCCCTGGCTCACCCCAACTGGAAAATGGGCCCCAAGGTTTCCCTTGATTCCGCCACCATGATGAACAAGGGGCTGGAACTGATAGAAGCCCGCTGGCTGTTCGGAGAGGCCGCGGAAAAGTTGAGCGTGCTGATTCACCCCCAGAGCATCGTTCATTCCCTGGTGGAATTTGTGGACGGGGCGTATCTCGCTCATCTGGGGATCGCGGATATGCGGATTCCGATTCTGTACGCTCTCTCCTTCCCGGAACGGGTTCCGTTCAACCTGCCTTCCCTGAACCTGGCGCAAGTCGGCAACCTGACTTTCATCGAACCGGACCCGGATAAATTTCCTTCCCTGAGACTGGTTTCTCAGGCGATGGAAAGCGGAGGATACGCTCCTGTTATTCTAAACGCCGCCAATGAGGTGGCGGCAAACCTGTTTCTCCGGGAAAAAATCGGTTTCTGTGATATCATACGGGTAGTGGAGCAGGCGCTGGAATCCATTTCCTTTACCGGAAAGCCGGAGCACCTGGACCAGGTGCTGGGGGCTGACCGGGAAACCAGACATAAAACTCTTGAACTGGCTAATAAACATAAAAAATGATTAATATTATCTTCGCTACCGCGTTTGTTCTAGGGGTTTTGATTCTTATTCATGAGCTGGGTCATTTTATGGTGGCCAAGAGAATAGGAATCAGGGTGGAAAAGTTTTCCCTCGGTTTCGGGCCCAAGATTCTCAGCCGCACCAGGGGGGAGACCGAGTATGTTTTATCGCTGCTGCCGGTGGGCGGTTATGTAAAGATGACCGGGGAAAACCCGGACGAGGAGGTTACCGGCGCGGATTACGAGTTCGCTTCCCGGACGGTGGGAGAAAGAATGGCGGTGGTGTTTGCCGGGCCGTTTATGAACCTGATCCTTACCTTTGTGCTGCTCTACCTGGTGAACGTGCTCGGCAAGCCGGTTCCCAAATATTTAACCAAAAAGCCGGTTATCGGCTGGGTGGAACAGGATTCTCCCGCGGAAAAAGGGGGGCTGAAGATCGGCGACCGGATTCTTTCCTTCAATGGCAAGCCGATGGAAACCTGGGATGACGCCAACATTTACGTGATGAGCAATCCCAGCGAAAAAGTCACTGTCATGATCGACCGGGGGGGAAGCAGGCTTACCAAGCGGATTCTTATTGACGCGCCCGGAAGCAAAGGGGTCGGGTATCTGGGGGCGCTGCACTTTATGGCGCCGGAGATCGGCCGGTTGAATCCCGGTTTTCCGGCGGCCAAGGCCGGCCTTAAAAAAGGTGATCTTATTGTTTCCCTTGACGGCCGGGCGATTCATCACTGGCTGGAGCTCTCCCAGATAATACATAAAAGGCCGGGACAGGAAGTAACTATTGTCATAAAACGGAACGGCCTTCCCCAAACCTTCAAGATAACCCCGAAAAGCCAGCCATCCGGCGAGGGAAAACCGATCGGCCTTATCGGTATCTCCCCGCCTTCAGACCAGATTCTGAAAAAATATGGCGCGATAGAATCGTTTTATTATATGGGAAAGGATTTGTACAAGTTAACCTCCCTGACCTATGATTTTCTGGCCAAGCTGGTTCAGGGAAGGGTTTCCGGCAAGCAGGTGGGGGGGCCGATCATGATCGCCTCGGCCGCGGGGGTGGCGGCGGATGCGGGGCTTTCCACGTTATTGAATTTCATGGCCATGCTCAGCCTTCAACTGGCGATTCTGAACCTTTTTCCGGTACCGGTGCTGGATGGCGGCCATATCCTTTTCCTGGCCCTCGAAGCCCTGGTCCGCAAGCCGATCAACGAAAGGATAAGAGAACTTTCCCAGCAGGTGGGGATGGTCCTCCTGTTAATGCTGATGGTCTATGTTTTCTACAATGACATCATGAGAATCTTTGTCGGGTAAACGGGCTATGTTTCAACCCTGGTGCGGAAGAAGCAAGCTGTCCTCAATCCTCCGCCGCACCGGGTTCGACACGTAACTCTGGCAAGGTTGCGGGCGCGCTCACGGGCACGGGTATAGGCGTCTTTTATCCGCTCATGGATAAACCCGGCGGCAGTATCTATCATGCTTACTCCTTGTCAAATATAGTCAGTTGAGAGCCTGCAGACTGACCCAATCATCAGTATATCTTTAATACCGGAAATTAGCAATCAGCGGGACAAAAGGGCCCGGTTCCAGGGAAGCGCCTGCCGGGCTTTGCCCCGGGCCGACCGGGCTTCCTCATACAAACCGCTTTTCTCCAGTTGAGCGGCGTTGTTTCGATAATAACCGGCCAGGAACTCGGCTGCGTCCGCGTCCGACTTGTTCCGGCCGAAAACCCTCTTATACAATCCCAGGGCTTTCAAATAATTCCCCTGATAATTGGCCAGTTTCGCTTCCATCGATTTCCCGCGCAGGGAGTAATATTCATCCAAAATGCCTGACTGGGAGGGGGTGGCGCCGATTATCCGGCCGGTAAGTTTCCGGCGGCGCCCCATCAGGCGGCTGATGTTTTCATAATATAAGGGGCCGTCCGGTTTATTGAACAGATACCTGGGGGTAAGAAACTCGATCAGGGGATGATTATCCGAATTAATCCCGGCCCCTGGAGGAACCAGCTCGGACAAGGGAGCGACAAAACCGCTCAGGAACTGGTAGGGATCGTTCAATCCGTAGCGGTTTAAATCCGGGTTTCTGTCCCGGAAACGCTTCAGGAATGCGGGAAGATCGACGGCAAACGGTTTATCACGGTAGCTGATCAAAGCCAGGTTCCAGCGGGTCATGAACAAAACCGCTTCCGGAAACACCGCTTTAAAAGTGTTCATGATAATATCCACGCATTCCGGGGGCATCTGGTGGGCGAGCAGGAGCTGGCAGACCAGGCCGCTTTTTTTCAGATGTTTCCTGACTTCCCGGTAATGCTCCAGCGAATAAAGGTTTCCCACCCCGCTCCGGTAAGGGGTAAACAGGTCGGCAAAAACAAGATCATACCGGTCGGCCGTGCGTTTCAGATAATTCCGGCCGTCGGCGGTTACCACTTTCAGTTTATGGGGAGGGGGGGGGAGCCGGCCGGTAAACATTTTGCTCGCTTCCGCAATCGCCGGGGACAGCTCCAGGCAGACCGCTTCCGCATTCATCAGGTAGGCGCAGGCGCCGAAGCTTATGCCGGTACCCAGACCGATAGCCAGAATCTTTTCCGGCTTAGGATGAAGCAGCAGCGGAAGATAAAACTGCTGCCGCTGATTATAGACGGAGCTCAGGCTGCTGTCCCCCTCCTGCTGCTGCCGGTTGGAAACCAGTTTCAGCACCCCGGTCTTCTTCTGTCGATACACTTCGGCCAGACCCTGATAATCCTCCCGGTAAAAGATAATCTCCTCCCCCGCAAAAGCCGCTTTCTCCCGGAAGGTGAGATCGACCCGGCCCAAGTAGCCGAAGACCAGATAACCGCCGGCCAGGCCGGTTAAGATTCCCCGGCGGATATTTACCGAAAGATCCCGAACCCTAGACAGACAGAAAACCGCGACCAGAAGATTTAACGCCACGGCGAAAAACAGGCTGGTCTGGGTTCCCGCCGCCGGTATCATAACCAGGGGAATGATCAAAGAGGCCAGGACCATCCCCAGGCTGTCCAGGAGATATACTTTACCGACTATCCCGCCGGTGCCCGGTTTTTCCTCTGTCCCGGCAAAGGCCAGCTTTACGATCAAGGGGAAAGCCATACCGGTCAGTACGGCCGGCAGCAGCATTACCAGACCGCACAGCAGAAACCGGCCGGAGAGGTAACCGGCCCAGAAACCGCCGCTCAGCAAGCCCCCGGTCCGTAAAAAAAACGACAACCGGTCAAGTTTATAATAGTAGGGAATCAGGAATAGAAGGTACAGCCCGGTAAAACTTTGGGAAATCCCCAGCCACAGATAAGGGCGGTGTATCCGCTCCATCCGGCGGGAAACCAGGATGTCTCCCAGAAACAGCCCGGTCAGGAAGGTCACCAGCATAACCGAATAGGCGTAAACCGTGTTTCTCATTATCAGGGAGAGGATCCGGCCCCAGATAATCTCGTAGGCCATACCGGTAAAACCGGCCAGGCCGATCAGCGTCAACAATTCAGTGGCTATACCGCTCTGGTTACGGGGTCGCGCCTCAACCGGGAGCCTGACCGGTAAAGAAAAAAACCGGCTGAGAACCAGGGCGGCCAGGCCGATGGACAAACCGGTCATCATCGCCCAGTCATAGGCTCCTCTCACCCCCTGGTTCTCAATAAGATAAAATCCGCACAGCAGCGTCCCTGAGACCGCTCCCGCCAGGTTCATCCCATAAAGCCATCCCACCTTTGCCCCGGCGGTTTCCGCTTTGGTCACCATATGTCTGCTCAGGGCCGGCAGGGTACCTCCCAGCAGAAAACAGGGAAATCCCAAAACCAGGATACAGCTCACCAAACGGAAGAGCAGGCCGACCGAAAAACCGGGCTGGATCTGCTGAAAGAACCACTGATAAAGCCAGTCGAACCCCGACAGAAAAACCGGTACCAGCAAAGCCCCCAGAGCCGCCCCGATCTCCAGCCAGCCGTAAAAAGCCAGAGGAGGACGGGAAGAACGGTCTATCCGGCCGCCCCAGTAATAAGCCCCGATCCCCAGTCCTCCCATATAAACGGCCAGCACTATCCCCAGAGCGAAGATTTCCACCCCCACAACCGGAGCGAACATCCGCAGCCAGACCAGCTCATATATCATCCCGGCCGCGCCGGAAAGAAAATAAAGCGGCAGGCAACTGGCCGAAGGAATGTTTTTCTCAGAAAATTTCATCTATAAAATAGTAGGCCATTTTTCAAGATACCCAGTAAAAATTGATTGACTTACCATACGTTATTGTATAGCATCAGATATAATTAGGTATCGATATGTTAACAGGAATAAAAATAATTATATTGCTCGCTGTGGGAATGCTGTTAGGGTTTCCTTTCTTTAAATCCCAGCCTGCCCAGGAAGCCGTCTCAGACCAGAGCGCCCTGCAACTTACCTCGAAAAGAGATCATATTTACGGAGCGATCAAGGAATTGGAGTTTGATTATAACACGGGAAAGCTGACCGAAGAAGATTACCGCTCCCTGAAAAAGAAGTACCGCCACGAAGCTATTTCCATCT